>CALMWA010000122.1 GCA_937873125.1 uncultured Actinomycetes bacterium
ATCTCTGATGCTCCTTTGGACGGGGAACTCTCTGATGGCCCTCTTTTTACCTTACAGACCACGCAACACACATCTAGTGCTTTTAGGCTGCGATGGTTCATGAAGAGTCTGGCTCGTCAAAGATTGTGACACGGCAGGTTGCAGACGCCGGTAAGGTACTGGTATTTTGACCTGCCAAAGTATACGGCTGTTGAATATCACTACAATTCTCAGGGAGGAAACTATGCCACAGACACCCCACATCGAACGTCATTTCACTGCGGGCGAGGCGGTGAGAGACACCGTGATCGGAATGGCGGACGGATTGACGGTCCCGTTTGCGCTCGCGGCCGGGCTCTCGGGGGCGGTGGCCTCTAACAGCATCGTCGTTACCGCCGGTCTCGCGGAGGTGGTCGCCGGTTCGGTTGCCATGGGCCTGGGCGGTTACCTGGCGGCCAAGAGTGACGCCGAGCACTACGCCAGCGAGCGGACTCGCGAGCGAACAGAGGTCGCGGAGATACCGGAAGCGGAGAGGGCCGAAGTTACGGAGGTGTTCCAAACTTATGGTCTCACCGCCGAAGAGAGCATGCCCGTCGTCGAAGCCCTCAGCCAACGTCCGGAAGCGTGGGTCGATTTCATGATGCGCTTCGAGCTGGGTCTCGAGAAACCAGATCCCAAACGTGCGCTCACGAGCGCGCTGACGATCGGCGGAGCCTACGTCGTCGGAGGATTGATCCCCCTGGCGCCTTACATGATCCTGTCGGGCGCCCAAACCGCACTGGTCGTTTCGGTAATCGTAACGTTGATCGCTTTGGCGGTGTTCGGCTACGTCAAGGGATACTTCACGGGCACAGCTCCAGTGCGGAGCGCGCTTCAGACTGCGCTTATCGGTGGCATAGCGGCGACTGCGGCCTTCGCCATCGCAAGAGCTATCTCGTAGCGGATTCGCCGCCGACGGGATAGAAGCGGAGCAGGATTGCCGCCGTTACGGCCAGGAACGCGAGCAGGTAGACGGCGAGGATCAGGGGCGAACCCGAGTCGCTCCCCGAGAAGAGCCCGTGTAAGAGGCTCATGCCGAAGGTGAGGTAGGCCAGCAAGTGTAGCATCCGCCAACCGGGCAGGAACTTTCTGAGACCCCCGCTGGCCGCGGTCGAGATCAGAAGCAGCATCGCCAGCCAGCCGGCCGTCACCGCGAGCGGGCGGTACGAGCCGGTCCAAGGGATCACGAGCAGCTCCGACCAGCTAAACCCTATGAAGGTGTCGAGCCTGAGCGCGAACAGATGCACGGCGAGCGCGAGGAGCGAAGCGATACCGAGCGCCCGGTGCAGGGCATAGATGCGGGCGGGAAGACCGCGGAGCGGCAGGCGCGAGGGACGGCGGGCACCGAAGACCACGGACCCCGTCGCTGCGAGAAACGCGACGAACCCCGCCGAGCGCGCCAGGTCCCAGGGTAGCGTCCCGGAAGGCGCTGCGGCGATGCCGCCGAGTTCGGCGGTGAAGGCGATAAAGCGCGCTAGAGTGCCGGTAAGAAGACCAGCGTAGGCGACCACCAGGTAAATACTCTTTCGTTCAGGGTTCCATCCTGCGCCCAGGATACCGGCGAGGATCACAACGCCGAGGACCGTGCCGAGGTCCAGAAGCGTGGTCGTTCCTCCCGCGGCGGCCAGCACCAGGGCGAGCGCGCCGAGCGAGGCAACGACCCACACGGCGGGGACAGGCTTGCGTATCCAGAGAAGCGAGATCAGGGCCGCCGGGAATACCAGGACGAACGCAAAGAGTGCGAGAAAAGCGGCGGTCATCCGGTGGCGCCGTCCTCGCTCCGGGTCGCAGCCTGCTCTGGCGCGGCGAGGAGCTCGGTGTTCCCGCCACGGTCCGTGACCACGGCCCGCAACTCGCCGCCGAAGCGCCGCAGGGCTTCGCGGCCCTCCAGGATCAGGAGCTTGGCGGCAAGGTCGGCCTCGATGATGGTGGGCGCGGCTACGGTGGCGTAGGCGAAGCGTCCGCGCGAAGGCTCGCCGGTGCGAGGGTCGATCAGGTGGTGGACGCTCCTGCCGTTCGCCTTCCAGGCCCGGCGCATCGTGGTGGAGGTGGCGACGGCCAGGGGAGAATCAGCAAGTTCTCCAACGACCCCGCCGTGGTTGACCGAGACCCTCCACAGCTCTCCGTTTTCGTCATGTCCAAGCGCTACGAGGTCGCCGCCGACGTCTACCAGGATCCCTGCGTGGCGTCCGGCCAGCCGCAGCGCGGCCCATCCGATGCCGAGCGCCTTCCCCACGCCGGCGAGACCCAACCGGACTCCGGGAGGAAGCGTGATCTCTCCGGTACGCTCGTCGATCCAGGTTCCCATATCCACGGGGCGCAGCGGCGACGGCTCCCCGGTGCGTTTCACCTCTCCATTTGGCAGGGCATGACGGTAGCCGAGGTCCTCCAGCGAGTCGATCACGCGGGGATCGAGGAGACCATCCGATAGAGCGTGGGCGCGGGCGGTCGCCCGAACCGTGGCGAGCAATCGCTCGCCAGCCAACAAGCGTCCTTCCCGGTTGAGTCTGGCTAGGTCGCTATCTTCCTGGAACCGGGAGAGCTCCCGCTCGGTCTCCCTCAAGTCTTCCTCGGCATGCCCGAGGTCGTCCTCGCCCTCATGAACGTCCTCCGTGACGACGATGATCTGAGCGTCCGTCCCCATCACGCGAAACTCACGGCGGATCGTCGTAAGCATGGTCTTAATCATAGCTCCCCCACTTTCCATGCGCCCGGATCAGGAGCCCTGCGTCTGCACGACGGGAGCTTGCGCGTGCTGGCCCTGGGAAGCGGCCGAGAAGGCTGGCGTCCGCTGGTACGCGGGCTGCGCGCCGGAGGTAGAGTCGGGCGTGGCGCTCGACACCAAAGCGGGCTGGGGAGCGCTCGCCTGGATAGTCTGCGGTGGGTCTGCACCCAACAGGCCGCCGAAACCGGCGATGGCCGCGACCATGCCGAGCGTAACGACCGCCAACTCCTTGTGGGGGGACACCCGCGGCCGGCGTGTGGCCCGCTTCTGGTCGGCGGCCTTCCCGGCTTCTCCAGTCTTCGTCCTCTCTCGATCTCTCATAGCGTTCTGTTCCTTTCGTTGCGTATGTCCACTTGCTCCGAAGACCCATTGTGTCGCTCCAAGATAAGAGCGGCATGAGAAACCCGGGGACGAGTGCTTGCCTTCCGATCCGGCGTCTCTTCAACGGCACGGGCGAGCGCCATCTCGTTCCATAAAACTCTCATCATCTTCTTAGAGACCACTGGGATACTGCGCCCAGGTAATCCGACGAGAGAAGGAGAGAAAGATGATTACGGAGAGAACAGACCCGAACACGGAGGAGAGAGAAGGACGATCCGTGTTCCGAGGGAGGCCGGCGATGGAGGAGTGCCCACGCGGTTTCCGCAGCGCGGTCTTGGTCGTGAATACCCGCTCGCGCCAGGGCCGGACGGCGGCGGCGACGGCTCTGGACTACCTGCGGCTCCTAGGTGTGCCAGTGGTGGCGGCCTACGCCATCGACGATCCTTCGCGGCTCGCTGAGACTGTACGGGAGGCGCTGTCAGAGGAGCACGACCTGATCGTGCTGGGCGGCGACGACGGCTCGGTCAGCTCCGTCGTGGACCTACTGGCCCACACCGATACAACACTCGGCCTTCTGCCTCTGGGCACCGCCAACGACTTCTCACGTACTTTAGGGATACCGTTCGGGCTCGAAGAGGCCTGCGATACGATAGCCCGCGGAGTAGTGGACGAGGTGGATCTGGGACTCGCGGGGGACAACTACTACGTCAATGTCGCCTCCGTGGGTCTCGCCACCGGCGTCGCCGAGGCCCTGTCGCCGCAGCTCAAGCGTGCGGCGGGCTCTCTAGCTTACCCAATGGCGGCACTCCGCGCCTACGCCGAGCACGAGCCGTTTGCCGCCGCCCTCGCCTTCCCGGACAATGACCACGAACCGGTCGCCATCGATGGACTCTTGCAGGTGGCTATCGGCAACGGCCGTTACTATGGCGGCGGGCTGGTGGTGGCCCCCGGCTCCGGCCCAGAGGACGCCGCACTGGATGTCTACGCTATAGAAGCCGGAGATCCGGTCAGCCTGGCCCGAGTTGTGTTGGGCATGAGAACCGGCGAATTCGTGGAAAACGAGAGGGTCCACTGCTGGAGGACCTCGCGAGTAATGCTCGTCACGGATCCGCCGCTCCCGATCAACCTCGACGGCGAACTGGTTGCCCGGACGCCGAAGCCTTTCTCCGTGGCTCCCGGCGCCCTCAAGATACTCGTGCCTCCGAGGCGGATGACCACGGAAGACTCTGTTTTCTCTTCCCTGAAGCTCACTGCCAGGGCATAGGCTTGTTCCACACTTCGCGGGCGGTGTCGCACCTCGACGCCGCCTTTTTTCTTTTTTCCGCCAGAGACTCATCACTCTATTACCGAGCTCTTAACCGCTTCTTATATTCGGGATGCAGAATGGGTTTAGTAACCGACACAGTGTTTATGGAGGGAAGGCGATCTAGATGATCGGAGTGATAGGACAACTGGTTAGCGGGGCACTCGGGGCGTTGCAGTCTCTGGGCTACCCGGGCATAGCCGCGATAGTTGGGCTGGAGAGCGCGGGGCTTCCGTTGCCGGGCGAGACGACCCTGCTGGCGGCGAGCTACCTGGCGGCCACGGGGCACCTCTCGCTGCCGCTGGTGATCGGCTCGGCGGCCCTCGGCGCTATAGTCGGCGACTCGCTCGGCTACTTCATCGGCCGCAGGGGCGGGCGGCGCTTCCTGGAACGATATGGCAAGTACGTCGGGATAACCCCGGAGAAGCTCGTCCGGGCCGACGGTTACTTCGCCCGCCATGGCGCGAAGACGGTCTTCTTCGGGCGTTTCGTGGCGCTCCTGCGGGTGCTCGCCGGGCCGCTGGCCGGGGCGTCGAAGATGCCCTACCGTCGCTTCCTCGCGGCGAACGTCGCGGGCGCCGTGACCTGGGCGACGACGATGGGAACTCTGGCGTTCTTCTTCGGCAAGCCGGTGGCAGCGGTCCTGAGCTCGCTGGGTATCTGGGCGCTCGTAGCTCTGGCGGTCTTCGTGATCGCGCGTTTCGTCTTCAAGCGCCTCCGCAACCGCGGGACCCGGGAACGGCAGCCGACTGCGGCACCGACCACGGCGCCGGCTCCGGAGGTCGTCCGAGAGACCGTGCCGGCGGCGCGACTGTAGAGTGAGTAAGACAGGAGATGGAGATGCTGGACCCCTTCGGGGCTGCGAGCTTCATGAGTTCCGCGAGACCGACCAACCCGGAGCCACTCAGCTTTCGGAAGGCCCGTCAGCTCAACAGAGACATCTCCTCGGCAACGGGACCTCCTCTGCGGCTTCCTCATCTTTGCGCACCGGTTTACTCTGTTCGTTATTTATTTAGTATAACTGCTGTTATACTAACGACATGATGAACGATGAAGAAGAACGCTTGAAGGAATGGTTCGTCCTCGTCTACAAGTTACCTCCCGAACCGACGCGCTACCGAGCGAGCGTCTGGAGGAAACTCAGTGCGGCTGGCGCGGTCTATCTCCAGAACGGGGCGGTGGCCTTGCCCGCGGACCCGGGAGGCGAGCGAGCGATGCGTGGCGTCGTACAGGAGATTCGGGAAGCCGGGGGGACGGCCCACCTGCTGCGGAGCAGGTCGGTTGGAGGGGATGCTTCCCTCGTGGAGGCGTTCGACGCGGCGCGTGACGAGGAGTACGCGGAGGTACTCGACCGGTGCCGCGCGTTTCACGCCGAGCTCGAGAAGGAGCGGGCCGTCGGGAAGTTCACCTTCGCCGAGCTGGAGGAGAACGAGGAGGATCTTGCCAAGCTAGAGGCCTGGGTCGGCAAGATCCGCGCCCGGGACCGCTTCGGGGCGTCGCTCGCGCAAGAGACCGAGGAGGCGATCCGCGACTGTCGGGAGGACCTCTACTCCTTCGCCGAGTCTGTGTACGAGGCCGCCGACCACGACTCTGCCGGTGCGTCGGAGCCGCAGACATGAAGGAGGCCCGCGCTATGAGCATACCCGGGTCAATCAAAACATCTCCGCGGTGGCACGAGGAGGAGGTCTCTGGCGTCGTCGAGACGCTCGGCACCGATGCGGAGGGCGGCCTAAAGAGCGCCGATGCGGAGGAACGCCTTAGCGAGCACGGGCCGAACCGACTGAGTCGCAAACGCGAGATAACCCTGCTGGGCACGCTCTGGGAGGAGATCTTCGAGGAACCTCTGGTCCTTTTCCTCGTCGCGGTCGGCGTACTCTATGCCGTCTGGGGCTCGCTCACCGATGCGCTGGCGATCTTCGCCATAATCGTGCTCCTGGCCCTCGTCGAGGGCTTCAACGAGTACCGCGCCAAACGGGCGGTAGCGGCTCTCCAGGACCTCTCGGCCCCAACTGCCCGGGTGATCCGGGACGGCCACGTAAAGGATGTCGCGGCCGGGGATCTTGTCCCCGGAGACCTCGTGCTGCTCACAGCCGGAGACCGCGTTCCGGCAGACCTCAGACTCGTCGAGACCACCTCGCTTGCGGCCGATGAGTCCACACTCACCGGCGAGTCCGTACCGGCCGAGAAGAACGCCCATGCCCGTGTGAGCCAGGACACCACCGTCAGCGACCGGGTGACGATGGCTCACGCGGGGACGGTGGTAACGAGAGGCCGGGGGCGCGGCATCGTCGTTGCGACTGGGATGCACACCGAGCTCGGCCGGATCGCCGGTCTGGTCGAGGAGGCAAGGCAGCCCAAGACCCCGCTGGAGCGGACGATGCGCGAGTTGGCCCGCAAACTCACCTTCGTCGCCGTCGGGGTGAGCCTCCTCGTTCCCGTCCTGGGTGTGGCGCTCGGACAGTCCTTTCGGGAGATGGTCCTCACCGGGCTCACGCTCGCGTTTGCCACGGTGCCCGAGGAGCTGCCGATCCTCATCACGATGGTCCTCGCTTTCGGCGCCTACCGCCTCTCCCATAGGGGCGCGATCGTCAAGCGGCTGCGGGCCGCCGAGACCCTCGGGAGCGTGGACCTGTTGCTCACGGACAAGACCGGGACCCTCACCGAGAACCGGATGCGGGTCGCGGGCCTCCTGCCCACGAGCGAGGTGAGCGAGCAGCAGCTACTCAGGTTCGCCGCCACGGCCACCGACACCACCCGAACGCCCGACGGGCTAATCGGCGATGCGATCGACGTTGCGCTGGTAGAGAGGACACAGCAGAGTGGCCTTGAGCCCTTACAGGCCGAGAAGCTCTTCCCGTTCGACGAGAACACGCGGATGATGGCGGCGGTCGCGCAGGGAACTCTGGTGGTCAAAGGAGCGCCGGAGGTAGTGCTCGCGCACGCGGTGGAGCGCGCCGGCGATGACTTCGAGGCGGCGAGCAGTTGGGCCGAAGAACGGGCTGCCCGGGGCGAGCGGGTCATCGCGGTTGGAGCCTGCCCGGTAAAGACGGTGGAGATCGAGGACCCTCTGGAGGACGGTCTCTCCCTGGCGGGCCTCATAGTCTTCGCGGACCCGCCCCGCGAGGAGGCGTCGGGGGCGATCTCGGTCCTCATCCGGGCCGGTGTCCGGCCGGTAATGGTGACCGGAGACCACCCGGCGACCGCCCGGGCCGTCGCCGAGAGCGTGGGGATTCCCGCAGGGAAGGTAATGAAGGGCCGGGATCTCGACGGACTGGACGATAGAGAGATCGAAGGGGCGCTCGAAGACACGAGCGTCTTCGCCCGGATGTCGCCGGGAGAGAAGCTTCGTCTGGTCGAAGCGGCGCAACGCGCGGGGAGGACCGTGGCCGTGACCGGAGACGGCGTCAACGACGCGCCGGCGCTGCGGGCGGCGAGCGCCGGGGTGGCGATGGGTGAGGGTGGGACCGACGTCGCACGGGAGGCAGGGGACATCGTCCTGACGGAAGACAACGTGAGCACCATCGCACGCATGCTGCGCGAAGGGCGGATGCTCTTCGACAACCTCTCCGGCGCCGTCCGCTACTATCTGGCAGCCAAGGTCGCCCTCATCCTTACGGTGTTCCTGCCGGTCTTTTTTGGATACCCCGTGCCCCTGACGCCGATTCAGATCATCGTGATGGAGTTCTTCATGGACCTCGGCGCCTCGGCCACCTTCGTCACCGAGCGAGCCGCCGGCAACCTCATGGACCGGCCGCCCCGCGACCCCAGGCGCCCCTTCCTCGACCGGCAGATGATCCTCTACATCCTCGGCGGCGGCGCCATTTTGGGGGCCGGGGTGTTGGCGGCCTTCTTCTGGGCTGCAGGTCAGGGGTACATCGAGCACGCGCGCACCGTTACCTTCGCCACCTGGCTCGTCGCACACATAGCCCTTGCCATCAGCTTCCGCCGCCAGCAGAGCTGGAACGGGGCGCTGGCGTTGTGGGCTATGGGTGCCTTCGGTATCGCCGCCCTCGCCGGTCTCTTCGGCCCGGTTCAGCGGTGGCTCCACACGGCTTCGCTGACCCCGGCGGATGCAGCCACGATTGCCCTCGCGGCCACCTTCGTCCTCGCGCTGGGGTGGTTGATGCAGAGGATTGCGGGACGCTCCAAAGCGCGTCCAAAATTCAACCCGCCGGATCGCGGGGAGAGTGAGTAATGGGGATCATCGGGGGATTGAAGCGGAAGGTCGGGGAGTTAAACGCCGAGCTCTATGCCCTCTACCTGGCCTACAGGGACTCCAGGACGCCGCTGTACGCCAAGCTGTTCGTCGCTCTGGTGGTCGGCTACGCCTTCAGCCCCATAGACCTGATCCCCGATCCCATCCCCGTCCTGGGGTATCTCGACGACGCGATCCTGCTCCCTGTGGGGGTCATCCTGGCGAGGAGGATGATACCCGAGGACGTCCTGGTCGAGTGCCGGCAGCGGGCCCAGAAGGTTATGAGGGAGGGCAAGCCGGCCAACCGGGCGGCCGTGGCAGTCATCGTCACCATCTGGCTGCTTTTGGCGGGGCTGGCCGTCTTCCTGGTGGCGAAGGTCCTCGGATAGTGAACCGGCTCTTGCTGGCGTCGTTCGCGGCTATTTGCACGGCGGTGTCCGGGCTCCTGTTGCTTGACGCCGCCGGGCTGGTGAGACTGGATCCGGTCCCCCGCCAGGCGCTGGTCGTGGCGTCCGCCGGCCTGATAATCGGCTTCGTCGTGTGGGCAGTAGTGCTGCTGTTCCACAGGTCGTAGAGGGCGGAGGCGTCGCGCGCATGACTTCGATTACGTTTGGGGAGGATGACGATGCTGGGTAACCTCAGCCAGTGGATCGCCGACAACCTCGCCGCTTTCGGATACCCGGGTCTCGCAGCCCTGCTGCTGATCGAGAACCTCTTCCCGCCGATCCCCTCGGAGCTCATCCTACCTCTGGTCGGCTTCCTGATCGGCAGGGGCGAGATGAGCTTCCTTCCGGCGGTTCTCGTCGCGACCGCGGGCGCTCTCCTCGGAGCTTACATACTCTACGCGCTCGGCCTGTGGGGTGGCCGTCCGCTGGTCCTGCGCTACGGCAGGTGGCTGCGCGTAAAGGAAGGGGACCTCGACCGCGCCGAGGGCTGGTTCGACAAGTACGGCGACTGGGTGGTCTTCTTCGCCAGGATGGTGCCGGGCGCACGCAGCATCGTCTCCATACCGGCCGGTATGCTCAGGATGAACCTCCTGCGTTTCACGCTGCTGACCGTCCTCGGCTCTGCGGCCTGGAATGCCCTTTTGATCGGCGCCGGCTGGTTCCTCGGAGCCAACTGGCGGCAGGTCACGAACGTGGTCGGATCCATCACTAATGTCGTGCTCGTGGTCCTGCTGGTCGCGACGGCCGGTGCCGCGATCTGGTGGTGGCGCCGTGGAAGATAGCGGAAGGATCCGATGAGGGCGCAGCGCTCGGCCCTGATCGTCAACACCCGCTCGCGTACCGGCGAAAGAGCGTTCTTCCGGGCTCTCGATCTACTCTACTCTCTGAACATGCCGCTTGGTGCCACCTACGCCTTGCGAGATCCGGCCCGGCTCCCGGAGACGGTCCGGCAAGCCGTGGCCGAGGGGTACGACCTCATCATCCTGGGTGGCGGCGACGGCTCGGTCAGCTCGGTAGTGGACTTCCTGGCCGGCAGCGAAGTGGTCTTGGGACTCTTGCCTCTGGGTACCGCCAACGACTTCGCCCGAACCCTCGGAATACCCACCGACCTGGAGAGAGCCTGCGAGACGATTGCCCGGGGCACGGTCGTGGACGTGGACCTGGGACTCGCGGGAGAGAACTACTACGTAAACGTGGCCTCCGTGGGGCTCGGAGCGGAGGTCACCCGGACCCTCTCCCCCCGGATGAAGCGCGCCGCCGGCGCTCTGGCTTACCCTTTGGCCGCCATCAAAGCCTTTCTTAGCCACAAACCGTTCTCGGCCACCCTCACCTTTCCGGACAGTGACCACCCGCCGGCTACCTTCGAGCGGCTCTTGCAGGTGGCCGTGGGCAACGGCCGGTTCTACGGTGGGGGGATGGCCGTAGCCCCGGACGCCGGCATAGACGACCGTACCCTGGACGTCTACGCAATAGAGATGGGCCGTCCACGCGACCTCATCGGGATGGCCCGGTACCTGAAGAGCGGGGATTTTATCCGGAGGGAGGGCGTCCACTACTACGGGACCGCCAGGGTGCGCATCGAGACCGATCCCCCGCTGCGGATAAACATCGACGGCGAGCTGGTGAACCAGACCCCCGAGCTCTTCTCCCTGGCTCCGGAGGCTCTAAACGTACTGGTCCCGGAAGGATCCGCCGCGGCTCTGCAGGATGCGTTGGAGCGGCCGTGACTTGCTCCATACTCATGTGCGTCACGCGAGTAGAGATGAAGGACCAGGCATTCTATAGAGGCGAACCATGCAGGCCATAGACCAGATCCTATCCCTGATCGCCCAGTATGGCTACCTGGTCATCCTCTTCGGGGTGATGCTGGAGAGCGCCGGGTTGCCGGTGCCGGGAGAGACCATCCTCATAGCCGCCGGCGCGCTGGTACACCAGGGGACGCTCGACTTCGGGGACGCCCTCTTTTTCGGGGTTCTCGGGGCCGTCGCCGGGGACCAGATCGGCTACTGGGTAGGGCGCAAGGGCGGCCGGCCGCTCGTGCTGCGCTGGGGACGTTATGCCTTCGTGACCCCGGATCGTCTGAACCGGGCCGAAGCTTTCTTCGAGCGGCACGGGGGCAAGGCGGTCTTCCTGGCCCGCTTCGTGGCCGGACTGCGGGTCTTCGGGGCGCTCGTCGCGGGGACCAGCCGCATGCCCTGGCAGAGGTTCTTTCTCTACAACGCCCTGGGAGGAACCGTCTGGGCGACGACGGCCGTCTCCGCAGGGTACTTCCTGTGGGCCAGCATCCGGCTGATCGAGCACTGGCTGGGCAGAGCGTCCCTCGTTCTCGTCGCCGTTCTGGTTCTGGGCTTGCTCCTGCACCATCTCTACCGCCGTTCGATGCGCGGCCGGGATGCGAAAGAGCCGTCCGGCAGACGGGAGCCGTGAGCGCGGTCAAGCTCCTACGCGGCGTGTTGTTCGTGGCTTCTATCGGGCTCGCCCTGCACCTGATCCTTCCACAGATACCCGGCATCGAGCGTTCGGCGCGGCTGCTGACCGACGCCTCGCACGTCCTGGTGGCGGCGGCGCTCGCGGCCGAGATCCTGAGCGAGCTGTGCTATGCCCGGCTGCTACAGAGCTTCGTCTCCGGGTTGCGGCGCGCCGGCGTCCGTCGCTCGCCGAACCTGTGGTTCTTCTTGCGGCTGACGGTCACCGGATACGGGGCGGCCCACGTCTTGCCCGGAGGGGGCGCGACAGCCTCCGCGATAGACTACCGGACTCTTCGGAGCAGGGGCTACGACGCTGCATCCGTGGCGCGGACGCTGGCGACGGTCGCGGCCTTCGTCTACGCCGCCCTGGGACTACTCTTCGCCGGCGGCCTCGTGTACCTGCTGGCGAACCACGACCTGTCCGTCCCGGGCGCGGTCGGGGCCGTGGTGTTGCTCACGCTGCCCTTGCTCCTCGTGGTAGCAACCTACGTATCCGGCAAACGTCCCGGATCTCTCGAACGGCATCTCGGACGAATGCTCTACGGCGTGGTCCGCGTCTTTCGTCGCGGGTACGCACGTCCGGTGATGCAGGTCCGGGCGCGCAGGCTGGTTGAGAGACTCGCGGACGAATATCGGGCCATCCGGGTGGAACTTCAACACGATCCTCGCCGAGCGGCGCGGCTCTTCTCGCTGGCCTTCGGCTTCTGGGCGTTCGATGCCCTGTGCCTGATCCTGGTGTTCCAGGCCCTGGGGGTTCGGGCGGGCGTCGTCCCGCTACTCGTCGCCTACGGGGTGGCGACCGTCGCCGGCTCGCTCCCGCTCACGCCGGGGGGCATCGGGGTATTCGAGACGACCATGCTCGCCACCCTCGCGCTGCTAGGCGTCGGCTCCGAGGCCGCCATACCGATCCTGGGTTACCGGCTCTTCAATTTCTGGCTGCCCATACCGCTCGCCGCCCTTTTCTACCCAACCCTCCATATGAAAGGTCCGGTGGCGAGCGCGTAGCCCCGCCGGGTAAGGAGAAAGGAAGAGGGGAGGTCTTGCACCAAAAGCTGGCTAGCTTGTAGCTTGCCGTGGCGGGCCTACGACCTCGATATCATGTTTCTCGGATAGCGTCTTGCGGATATCCATAGCCGCTTCCGCGTCATCACCAACGGCCGCAAGTCCCTCGGCCAGTTCCTCGAAGTACCGCTCGAACCCAGGCGGGGACATTGTGATGAGCATCCTGGCCGGCGTTGGGCCCTTGTTCCAGAATGCGTGCTCGATCCCCTTGGGTGCGAAGACGAAAGCCCCTGCTGCTGCCTCGACGGTCTCCTCACCTACCTGGAAGCCGAAGGTGCCTTCCAAGATGTAGAACCCCTCGTCGGTCACCCTATGTATGTGCAGCGGCGTGCCCGGGACACCCGGCGCAGCCACCCACTCGGCGAGCGAATAAGCGGCGTCCGCTCCTCTGTGAACGACGGTTATCTCGTTCCCCGGTAATGAGACAGTTTTGCCTTCACCCGGCAGAACCAAGATACTCTTGTCGCCGTTGGGCACGATGTGCTCCTTTCCCTGCTTCACTCGAAAGTCCCCTTCTTCCCGCTTCTTATCCTATCGCGCCTTAGCCACTTTACGGGCTATCTTGCCACAACGTCTGCGTCCTCCGCTAGGCGAAGCACGCTTTGAACATCCATCTGATTTTTGTGCAGAAATCTCGGCTGCACAAAAAATGCCCCTAAATGGCTAATTTATGTGCAACGCCAAGAGGGGAGGGCGTTGCGCCCTCCCCTCTTGGCGGGTTATCCGTGCGCCGTGCTTACCTGGTTGCCTCTCCTGCCTCGGGCGCTTCGTTGGCTTCGGAGCCCTCGGGGCCTTCGGCGGCTTCGTTCGCTTCGGAGCCCTCGTCATCCTCGGCCTCCTGGGCGAGGACCTGGCCGTTGCCGGCGTCTACCTTCACCTCCTGGAGGGCGCCGTTTGAGCCCTGAACCTCGACCTCCCAGACGACGTAACCATTTTCGTTGCCGAGCTCGGCGTCCTTTACTGTGCCGGGCACGGCGTTCAGGGCGGCCTTCTCGGCCGCGGCCCGATCTATCTTCGCCAGCCCTTCGAGCTGTTTGGCCTCAGCGGTCTCCTGCTTGTCTTCGGCGGCCTCGTTTTCCTGGCCCTCCTCGCCTTCGGCGGCTTCGTTCTCGGCCCCCTTCTCGGCGGGCGCGGCTATCGTGCCCTTTATGTTCGGGTCTTGCTCTTCCTGTTTGGCGCCCGAGGTCCCGGTGGTCTCGGCAGGGTTCTGCGCGGCGATAGCCGCGCCGCCCCCGAGGGTCAGCAATGCAGCGGCGGCGGCCCCAACGGCCAGTTTCTTCTTGTCCATGATCCATCCTTTCTAATGATCTCTGTTTGACTGCTCCATTCACGCTCGCTCGGCTACATCGGTGGCCTCCTCTTGCTCGTTCTCAAGACGCCCGTATTCTCGCGGGCGAATCTGAGAGCCGGTTAAGAACCGGATTAGAAATGCATCGTGATGCCGAGTAAGCTCCGCACGCCTACAGGCCACGTTTCCGAAAGTTCCGTAGCTGAGTGTGGTTTCCGGCAGGGGCCCTTGAACGGGCGGTGTTAGAGACGTATCTCAATGTCCTGGAGATGCTCAGGTTTATCAGCTAGCTAGGTCGCCTCTTGTCAGGATCTGTGCGGGGGTTGTGCGCGAACGCCTCTCTTCTACGGTCGCGAGAACGACCCCGCAGAATCGCTAGGCTGTCGCCGATGGTTGCAGACACGTAACGCTCCTCGTCTATTTCCTGGCAAGGGAGTAGTTGGTCGTGATGCTGTATGAGGCCTATAATAACCGAT
>CALMWA010000123.1 GCA_937873125.1 uncultured Actinomycetes bacterium
GGACAGCTCTTCGAACTACCGTTCGGGTTCCCCGGTATACGGGTCCCGGATAGCGCCATCCGCGCCGTGGGCTCGGCAGACTATTCCGCCGATGCGCGGATACCTGATGACATCGCCGCTCGGCCAGAAGATCCCGACCCCTCCCGGAGCTTGGTGCATGGCGAGCTGATCACTTTCCCGGACCCGAACAGTCTGGCCCGGCTGGACGGCCTCGAAGGTTACGTGCCGGGCGAGAAAGGTCTTTACGTAAGAGTGCTCGTTCCGGTCGTGACTCGTAACGAGACTTATCTTGCGTGGGCCTACGCGCTCACACGCGAGGCCGGTTCATATCTGCCCGGCGGCCGCTGGCTCGCGAAGATTTCGTCGGAATGAAGAAGCGGGTCCGGCATGGTGCCGAACCCGCTCCAGTAGATAGGTAGCCATTCCGGCTAGCGCTGGTCGGGATCTTCCTCGATTATCTCCTCGCGCACGATGCGACGGCGGACCTTGGTTCGGCCGCCCTCTTGGAAGGTCTCGGTCTCCTCGGTCGTGCGATTCATGGGCATCTCCCGCGTCTCACCTTCACCGGAAGTGCTGCCAGCGCCACTGTGCTGGACTTCCTCGGAGGAACCACCGCTTCCGACGGTACGCGAGGCGTCGCCGCTCTCGCCGGTACTCTCATCCGAGTCACTGTAGTCGCGCTCTCTCCCACTACTCACGGACGAGCCGCCGGTCTCCTCATCCCGCGCGTAACCCTCGGCGCGGCTGGAATCTCGATCCGAAGATCCCGAGCGCTCACCATATTCGGTATCCACCCCAGAGGATGCGCTAGACTCTCGATCTCTATCCTCATCGTAGTCTCGCCCGCCGGAATCTTCGGCGCTCCGCGTGCCTTGATCATCCGTGTCGCGGTCGTCCGAGTCGCGATCCCGCGTACCCCCGGAGACGGCGCCCGCACCGGCCGCGCTACTTCCATATCCGCCATAAGAGCCGCGGGATGAGGTTCCGCCGAGGCTCTCCAGCCCGAAGTGGCTGCGGATGCGCTCCTCGTACTCGGGGGTAATGTCGTCATCGTCGCTAAAGTTCGGCGCGTCCTTGACATGATCCTTGGACTCGGAGACCTCTATAGTCCTGTCGGACTCGTTCACCCGAACTATATCCATCGGGATAAGCGTAGACTTGGTTCCAAAGAGTCCCATCTTTACGCCGATGTACTCTTCTCGGTCACTCTCGTCTATGAATAAATCGTCGACCTTGCCGATCTTGTCCCCGTTGTTGTCATAGACCTTGTATCCTTCGTACTTCTTCTCAAGCTCGCGGAGTCTCTCATCGCTCGCCACAATTACTCCTCCTCTTGCGGGGGCACCTGCACTCATTGGTGTACCCGCGCGAGCTTGCGCGTCAAACCTCGCGCAAATCGTGGGCGGAAGCGTTACGGAGCCTGCTAAACTGATTCTCGAAGGCGGGGTTCAGGGGTGGGATGAAGTTTACGAACAGCGAGACGACGAACGTGTTGGCCGTGGATGTCGGCTCCTCCTCCGTGCGTGCCGCGCTCTACGATCAGTCCGGCGCCCATGTCGAGGGCACGGAGGTGAAGCTGGACTACGATCTGGAGTACACGCAAGACGGCGGCGCCACGAAGAACGCCGATGAGATCCTGGACCTCGTCTCCCGCGCCATAGACGGCGCGCTCTCGGAGGCTGGCGACGCAGCCATCTCGTGCGTCGCGGCGAGCACATTCTGGCACTCACTCCTCGGCCTCGACGCCACCGGCCGCCCGACCACACAGATCCTCACCTGGGCGGATCGTCGCTCCGCCGGAGAGGCCGACGATCTACGCGCGCGCCTCGACGATTCGGCCGTCCACAGCCGCACGGGATGCGTCCTGCACTCCAGCTACCTGCCGGCGAAGCTCCTCTGGCTTCAGCGCGAGTACCCGGAACAGTTCGAGCGAACCGAACGCTGGGCCTCAGTGGGCGAATATCTCTACGAACGGTTCTTCGGCCCGAACCGCGTAGACGTCGGGACTTCGATGGCCTCTGCGACGGGCCTATTTAACCAACACCGGCTGGCGTGGGACGCGGAGATATTAGAGGCGCTGCCGGTCGAGGAAGCGCAGCTCTCCCCCATCTCCGACGATCCGGTCCAGGGTCTGCAGCCTGAGTGGGCGGAGCGCTGGCCCGCACTCGCCGACGTCCCGTGGTTTCCGCCTGTCGGGGACGGCGCGTGCTCCAACGTGGGGAGTGGATGCGTAACGGATGACCGGCTCGCGCTGATGGTCGGCACGAGCGGCGCGATGCGGGTGCTGTGGAAGTCGGACGAGGTCGAGATACCGGATGGTCCGTGGTGCTACCGGGCGGACGCGCAGAGGTTCGTCATGGGTGGCGCGCTCTCCAACGGCGGCAATCTCATCGAGTGGCTGCGAAACACGCTGCGGCTGCCGGAGCCGGAAGAAGCTGAAGAGCAACTCTCGCACATGGCGCCGGACTCGCACGGTCTCACGTTCCTGCCACTGCTCGCCGGGGAACGCGGTCCGGCTTGGGCGGACCGGGCAAACGGCACCGTGGCGGGGCTCTCGATGTCGAGCACGCCGGTCGAGATCCTGCGCGCCGCGATGGAATCGGTGGCTCTGCGGTTCGCTATTGTCGCAGAGCAGCTAGAGTCTGCGTCGCCCGGCGAGAAGGAGATCGTGGCGACCGGCGGCGGCCTCCTGGGTTCGCCCACCTGGACCCGGATCATGGCCGACGTCCTCGGCCGGCCCATCGTACTCTCGGGTGTAAAAGAAGCGTCGAGCCGCGGCGCAGCCCTGCTAGCTCTGGAGAGACTCGGCGCTTTGGAGATAGAAGGGGTCGAGGCGCCACTCGGCGACACCGTGAAACCGGACCTTGGACGACATCGGATCTACCGGAAGGCTCTCGAACGTCAGAAACGCCTGTACGACGCCTTGTTGGACACCAGGTAACTCGTCCGCCAGCAAGCGTATTCTGCTGGCGGACGAGCTGGCGGTACTGAGTTCTACCGCTCGCTGATCGGGACGTAGTCGGTGTCGAGGGCTCCGGTGTAGATCTGGCGCGGGCGGGCGATCTTGAGCTCTTCGTCCCGCAACATCTCCATCCACTGGGCAACCCACCCGCTGGTGCGGGCCAGGGCGAACATGACGGTGAAGGCGTTGCTCGGGATGCCCAACGCCTCGTAAATAAGCCCGGAGTAGAAGTCTACGTTGGGATAGAGCTTGCGGCTCGTGAAGTACTCGTCGTCGAGCGCGCGCTTCTCGAGCTCCATCGCTATGTCGAGCCACGGGCTGTCCGTGCTGGTCGCCTCCAACACTTCATCAACGTGACTGCGAATGATGCGGGCCCGCGGGTCGTAGTTCTTGTAGACCCGATGCCCGAAGCCCATGAGCTTCTCTTTCCTGTCCTTCACGCCCTGCAGGAAGTCCGGGATGTTATCGGTGGTCCCGATCCTCTTGAGCATCTGTAGTACGTCCACGTTCGCCCCACCGTGCAGCGGTCCGTAAAGTCCCGCGACTCCCGCCGCGATGGCCGAGTATGGGTCCACCCGCGAGGAGCCTGCGACTCTTACAGCCGCCGCGGAACAATTCTGCTCGTGGTCGGCGTGCAGGATGAACAGCACGTCGAGGGCCTTCTCCAGGCGCGGGTCCGGCTCGTACTTCGGCTCGGCCATCTTGAAGAGCATGGAGAGGATATTCCCCGCGTAAGAGAGGTCGTTGTCGGGATAGACATAGGGCAATCCGAGCGAGTGCCGGTAGGCGAATGCCGCGAGGGTGGGCACCTTGGCGATGAGCCGGACGGCCGTTACGTGCTGCTGGTGCTCGTCGTCGATATCCTTCGCCTCGGGGTAGAACGTCGAGAGTGCGCCGACGCTGGCGAGCAACATTCCCATGGGGTGCGCGTCGTGGCGGAAGCCGTTCATAAAGTTCTTAATGCTTTCGTGGACGTAGGTGTGGTGCGTGATCTGATACACCCAGTCCGCAAGCTCGTCTTCGGTCGGCAGATGACCGTAGATGAGCAAATACGCGACTTCGAGGTACGTGGACTTCTCGCACAGTTGCTCGATGGGTATGCCGCGGTGCTGGAGAATTCCCTTCTCTCCGTCGATATACGTGACGGCGCTCCGGCAACTCGCGGTGTTGGTGAAGCCCGGATCATAGGTCATCAATCCGAAATCTTCGTCGTCCGTCTTGATCTGACGGAGATCCAACGCCCGGACCGTGCCGTCCGTGATCTCCACGTCGTAACTCTTGCCCGTCCGATTGTCCGTGATCGACAGGCTGTCGTTGCCCTGCGTCGCCGTGCTATTGCCATCCATACTTTG
>CALMWA010000124.1 GCA_937873125.1 uncultured Actinomycetes bacterium
AGGTTCGCGCGCGCCGTAACCTCGGACCACTCGGAGGCGGAGGCGGCGTGGTCGAAGACCTTCTTCAGTTCGAGGATGTCATCCTCGGAGAAGAACTCGCGGCTGGCGTCCGCGACGAAGTCGAGGTTGCGCCCGTCAGCGTAGCGAACGATGATCCTCTTGACGCGGTGGTCCGGCTCTGGTGCGCCCTGGATGCTCCGGGAACGCTCTATTCCGTGCATCGCTAGCTCCTCATGCTCTTGCGGATGGAGTGGGCCATCGCGTCTATATAAACGCCCATCATGTGCAACTCGTAGGACTCGAACTCCTCCCGCCGCCGCGGAGTGAAAGTATCCGAATCGCCGTTGTCGAACTCGATGACGACCTCGCGTATACCGTAGGGGTCCATCCCGGAGCCCATGTCCAGCGGACTACCCCGCCAATGCCTGTCGTTCTCCAACTTCCACACCCTCTCTAACCGCCGGGGACCTTCGCTCTCTGGGGCGAATATTACCAGTATCTGCGGGGCCGGTGAAAGCTAGAACGGCCAGAGCGGGGCGGCAGAGATCAGGAGCGGCGCGAAGAGAAGCGCCGGGAGCATGTTGGCGACGCGAACTTCCCTGAGATCCAGCAGCATGAGACCGAGGCCGACGATGAGAATGCCGCCGGTGGCGGTGGTCGCGGAGATCATGGCCTCCGTGACGAACGGATCGAGAAAGCCAGCCCCGATCGTCAGCGCGCCCTGCACGACGAGCACCGTGCCGGCCGAGAGCAGTACTCCCCAGCCCAGGACCGAGGCGAAGGTGAGGGCCGCGATGAAGTCGAGGGTGCTCTTTAGGGCGAGCAGACTGTAGTCGCCGGTGAGACCGTCCTCCAGCGAGCCGATCACGGTCAAGGGTCCAACGCAGAACAGGAGGCTCGTGGTCACGAACGCCCTGCTGACCGGACTCTCCCCCTTCGAGAACCGCCGCTCCAGGTAATCTCCGAAGCGCTTGAGAGCGCCGTTGATGTCCAGCAACTCGCCAACGAGCAGGCCCAGGATCACGCTGACCAGCGGCACGAGCGGATTGTCGAACTCCAGAAAATTCGAGACCCCGACGAGCAGCGTAACGATCCCGATGGCCTGCATGGCCGTCTCTCGCATCCCCTCCGGCAGTCTTGCGCCGACGAACGTACCGATGCTCCCTCCGACAAGCACGGCCACTACGTTTATGGCGGTTCCGACGCCCATAGAAGACGGAGTATATAGACCACAACGAAACTAGCGCTATCTCCGTACAAATCCGCCCATCGCAGGTTGCGTAACGAAGATTGCAGCTCTTTGTTCCCAACCGACTTGATGGCGGCGATCAGCGATGAATCTTGCGGGACCCCGACCAGAGACGCCGACCCGGGCACACGGCGGGGTCAGGATCTCAAGATATCGAGATACACAGCCTCAGTCTGAGGCGACGGGGGCACGCCGAGCTCCTCCGACAGCAGGCTTCTGCAATGCTCGTAGACACGTAGCGCCTCGGCCCGGTTGCCCACTGCGGCGTGGGCCCACATGAGGAGCTGATAACTGGTCTCGCGGAAGGGTTCGATAGCCACCGCTTCCTTGGCATGTTTCACCGCGTATGCTGGCTCCGTGCTCCAGATACCAGGCTCGCTTAGACATTCGTGTGCCCGCACGAGCACATCGCGCAGCTCGGAGCGTTTCAAGGTCACCCACGGTCCCTCCTCGCCCATCATGAAAGGCCGTCGAGAGATTTGGTATGCCACTTGTGCCCATCCCCAAGCCTCTCGCGGTTTGTCTCCCCGCAGCGCGCTTTCTGCGCGGTCGGTGGCCTCGCTCGCGGCTTCCACGTCGATCCAGACGTCGGTCGGCAGCAATAGTTGATAGTGGCCGAAGGAACCGGCAAGGGCAACATCGGGAATACCGGCGCTAGCGAGTAGCGCGCGCAGCTTGCTGATGAGCGCGCTGAGCGACCTTTCCCAGGAAGGAGGCACCGCGCCCAGCCAAAGCTCCTCGGCTAACTCGTCCCGCGACACGGCCCTGAGGTGCTCGCCGACCAGGTAGGCGAAGGCGAGGCGGCCTTGCCTTCCCAACAGGCGTCGTTCGTCGAGGAGTACGGTGCCACTTTCTTCGACGAGCACCCGTCCGGTTAGGTAGATCCTCAGCGACATCCCACCAGCCTTCTCACAACATGCTGCCAACATTCTCGCAACGAGTGTGTCGTAGTATACGGTAAAGAAAGGAGGCGACACCGATGGCGAAGATCATGCAATGCGACTGCGGGCACGTGGTTCGAGGGGAAACCGACGACGAACTCGTGGCCAATGTCCAGCGGCACGCGCGCGAGGTGCACGACATGGAGATCACCAGGGAACAGGTCCTCGCGATGGCTCGACACGAGTAGCCGCAAGCCCTATGTAAGCCTCGTTGGAGTTCGTGTTTAGAAGGGTTCGCGGTGGAGCGCTATGAAACTTCGCGGCGCCTCTCGCCAGCTCTCACTCCGGCTCAAGAGGTGATGAACTGATAGGAGGAGTTGCCGATGGCAATCTGGAGGCCGGATCCCAGTTTCTACCCTTCCCCACGCATGGCGATGCAGGCGCCGCCGGAGAAGCTCGCCTATGTGGCGGTCTTGAATCCGGACGCGGCCTTGAGCAGCAACGGTGACGGGCGCCCGGACGCGATCGCTGTTCTTGACCTTGATCCCGACTCGGAGACCTACGGCGGGGTCGTCGGACGCGTGGAGATGCCCAACAGCGGCGACGAGCTGCACCACTTCGGGTGGAACGCCTGCAGTTCGGCGCTGTGCCCTTACGCTCCACACCCGCACATCGAGCGCCGGTACCTGGTCGTGCCCGGCATCCGCTCTTCGCGGATCCACATCATCGACACGAAGCCCGACCCGAGAGACCCGCGTATCGTCAAG
>CALMWA010000125.1 GCA_937873125.1 uncultured Actinomycetes bacterium
CGGGCTGCTGCTGGGCATCTTCGCCCCCGACGGCGGCGACTGGCTCAGCTCCGTGCTCGCCGGCCTGCTGATCGGCCTCGTCTTCGGTGCGCTGTTCGGCGCGATGGGCTACGCCGCCACCCAGGGCAAGCGCGACTTCACCAGCACCAGCAAGATCGTCGCCGGCAGGTACGACGTGATGTGCAACCCCGCCCACGCCGAGGAGGCACGGGCACACCTGGCCCGCTTCTCCCTGCGAGGCTGAGCCTCGTCGCGCACCCGACCGGAGAAAGCTGCGCGGCGATGTCGAGAACGCGTGCGCGGCTCCGTCCCCTGGTTGTCCGCGGCCACGATGGCCGCACCTGACCAGGGAGAACACGATGGCCAAGTACCTGCTGCTCAAGCACTACCGCGGCGCACCGGCGGCGGTGAACGACGTGTCGATGGATCACTGGACACCGGACGAGGTGTCGGCCCACGTGCAGTACATGAACGACTTCGCCACGCGGCTCCAGGAGACCGGTGAGTTCGTTGACGGGCAGGCGCTGTCCCCCGACGGGATGTGGGTCCGTTCCGACGGCGAGGGGCGCCCTCCGGTCACCGACGGTCCGTTCGCCGAGACCAAGGACCTGATCGCCGGCTGGATGGTCATCGACGTCGACAGCCGGGAGCGGGCGGTCGAGCTGGCCGGTGAGCTGTCCGCCGCACCGGGCGCGGGCGGGAAGCCGATCCACGAGTGGCTCGAGGTCCGCCCGTTCCTGGGCGAGGCGCCGACCATCTCCGAGTGTCACGGTGGATGAGACCCAGCAGCGGACCCTCATCCCCACCGTGATCGGGGTCCTCGGCCGCCGCGGAGTCGACTTCGCGGCGGCCGAGGACGCCGTGCAGGACGCCCTGGTCGAGGCCGTGCGCGTGTGGCCCGAGGACCCGCCGCGCGACCCGAAGGGCTGGCTGGTCGCCGTCGCCTGGCGCCGGTTCCTCGACGCCGCCCGCGCCGACACCTCCCGACGGCGGCGCGAGATCCGTGTCGAGGAGGAGCCGGAGCCGGGGCCGCCCGAGGCGGTGGACGACACCCTCCGGCTGTACTTCCTGTGCGCGCACCCGTCGCTGACCCCGGCCTCGGCGGTCGCGCTCACGCTGCGGGCGGTCGGCGGCCTGACCACCCGGCAGATCGCCCAGGCCTACCTCGTGCCCGAGGCGACCATGGCCCAGCGCATCAGCCGGGCCAAGCGGACCGTCTCGGGCGTCCGGTTCGACCAGCCCGGCGACGTCGCCACGGTGCTGCGCGTGCTCTACCTCGTGTTCAACGAGGGCTACTCCGGCGACGTCGACCTCGCCGCCGAGGCGATCCGGCTGACCCGTCAGCTGGCGGCGATGACCGACGCCGAGGAGGTGGCCGGTCTGCTCGCGTTGATGCTGCTGCACCACGCGCGGCGCCCCGCACGAACCCGCCCCGACGGCAGCCTCGTGACGCTCGCCGAGCAGGACCGCAGCCTGTGGGACACCCGGCTGATCGCCGAGGGCGTCGACGTGCTCCAGACCGCCCTCGCCCGCGACCGCCTGGGCGAGTTCCAGGCCCAGGCGGCCATCGCCGCTCTGCACGCCGACGCGCGCACCACCAAGCTCTATGACCGCCGCGGCGAAGACATCTCGCTGGACGAGGTTGAGCGGATAGTTCTCTGAGCTATTTCGTGCTCACACACCCTCCGTCTTCGCTAAATCATCGCACATAAGTTCACATCCCCCAAACAGGATTCTCCATCCCTTCTGGCGAATGATATCTGACCCAGCAACCAGCACATTCCTGCCTCTTTAGCTCGTCCTTACATCTGATGTCACTTACCCCCGAGAAGCGCCGCGAGCTCATTGAGTACCTCCAGCGCGGTGAGGAGGTCCCTCACGACTACAAGCACATCCTCTTCCCTCCTGACCGCCGAGA
Organism: uncultured Actinomycetes bacterium; assembly: GCA_937873125.1. GTDB lineage: Bacteria > Actinomycetota > Rubrobacteria > Rubrobacterales > Rubrobacteraceae > JACDDK01. Next base: position 1,919 of record CALMWA010000125.1, read on the forward strand.
GTGTGAACTTGTCTACGCTGGCAAGGAGCGCGTGGAAGATACCCTCGCCAATACGATGGCGGTTCCTCTCCAGGCCGTGAGCACGTTTGGTGGCAGTAGCACCGACTGGCAGAACATGCTCATCTTTGGCGACAATCTTCAGGCGATGAAGACGCTTGTTGAGCGCAAAAAGGCGGGCACCCTCCGCAATGCTGACGGAACACCTGGGGTCCCCCGCGAACCTCCCCCACTACGACGCCTGGCTCAAGTCTACAGCTACACGCTTCTATGAAATCGAGTACGCATGGAAGAAAGGGGAACACGCGAAGCGCGGCAAGTTCAACCCAGACTTCTTCATCAAAGCTGGAGACCTCATTCTCATCCTGGAGATTAAGGATGATAGCGAGACCAGAGAGCCATCGGAAGAGAACCGGAAGAAGAACCAGTATGCCTTGGCACACGTAGCGCGGCTCAACGAGCACCTAGAGGCCGATGGGAGTCCGCTTCGCTACCAGTTCAACTTCCTTACACCATCCAGTTACGTCACCTTCTTCACCTACCTCCGGCAAGGCAACATCGGCTCCTTCCGCTCCGAGCTAGACCTCAAGCTCATGGATGATGCCTAGGTGCGACCCTTCCCCCACCCCAGTAACCTTAATACTCTTCCGGAAGGAGCAATGTGGTGACGGAGCGGTCCCACTCCGTCACCACCCAGAGCGTCTCTTTAGTTGGAAGCTGATAGCTGGACAGGACTCGTAGCTGCTCTCGAAGCGCTTGGTCATTGGTCTTCCAGTCGTGCTCATCCACTTGGCCCCAGTCACCACAGGTATGCCGGTGGAGATACTCCTCCCCACTTTGGCCGGCTTCTTCAAGCGCTATTAGAGCGCCAGGCGTGGCAACGACGCGGCCGAGCGGCAAGACAGGCCGCGTGCGCTGGGCAGCTGGGAGCTCGTCGAAAGGCTTCTGTCGGCGGTCTTCAAACACAGCGCCGCAGTCTACCACTCCCCCACCGCCAAGCAACCGCATAGAACACTTTAGCATCCAGCCACCAGAAGGACTGCCTGAGAAAGACTGCTCCCCTCTGCTCCCAGAGCCGACATCCCTCTTGTGAAGAATCTTCATACGGTATAAACGGTTTGTACGGTATTGAAGGTATAGACAGGATATACTGAATATACTGTATAAACTGTATATATTTTTAGGGACGTGCTATGCCTGCCAAAATCATCTCAATTTGCAACCAGAAGGGTGGGGTCGGTAAAACGACCGTCACCATGCAGCTTGCCGGCTCCCTGGCGCGCCGCGGCTCGAAGGTGCTGGTCATTGATGCAGACCCTCAAGGAACCGCCACGCGCTGGGCGGCCAATGCCGAGGAGGTCCCCTTCCCCGCTTCCGTGGTGAGCCTGGGGGCCGCCAACGCGAAGGTCCACCGCGAAGCGCAGAAGTTCGCCCAGGACTACGACTTCATCCTGATTGACTGTCCGCCGGCGGCGGACAGTAACATCCCCCAGAGCGCGCTTCTGGTTTCGGACCTGGGACTGGTCCCGGTTATCCCCTCCCCACTGGACCTGTGGGCCTCTGTGGGCATCCGGAAAGTGATTGAGAACGTGAGCACGGTCAATGAAGGCTTGGCCTCGCG
>CALMWA010000126.1 GCA_937873125.1 uncultured Actinomycetes bacterium
ATCCCTCAAGGAGAAGTACCAAGGAGCCAAGAACAACAGGAACGCGAACAGACCGCAGGTAAAGGAGTAGTAGAAATCGGTGTGCTCTTGACGCGGATTCTCATTGTGTTGGGCTGGCACAGGCTAAAGTATCCTGCAAAGAACTTAGTTTTCAATGGTACATCTTGTCCTTGGTCGTGGTCCGCCGCTCGGAGGAACAAAGTGCCGCCCGTCGCTACTCATTGGCAGTTCTGTCTGTATCTGCTGACGACCGTGTGCTGAAAGAACACATTGATCTTAAATATATCCTTGTCTTCGTCCGGTTGGGCCGGTTTATACTCAGGGAGGGTGTCGGGGTAACGGTGCGAGATGAGAATCCCGTCCGTACAAATCTTGACGTAGATGGCGCGTTGCCCCTGTACCCACGAAGGCAGCAAATCGTAATCGTCGGACGCCATAAAGCGAAGCTCATGATAATAGACCTTAATGGAGCGAGATGGCCGCAGAGCATAAGCAGACTATCCTCAGTCAGTACGACGAGAAATATGATGTATATGCAGAGTTTGTCGTAAAAGTAGAGAGCTTAGTCGCAGAGATACTGGAGAAAGCAGGCGTTCGCGCGCATTCGATTACTTCTCGGGTTAAGGATCGGGAGAGCTTACGTAAGAAGGTGGCACGGCCCGATAAAGACTACGCTGAACTTAGCGACATAACGGATGTTGCGGGGGTTCGCATAATCACGTACTTTGAGGATGATGTGGACAAGGTGGCGCGAGATTTAGAGACGGTGTTTGTGGTTGACCGAGATAATTCTATCGACCGGCGCAAGACTCTCGACCCAGATCGTTTCGGATATCTATCGTTGCATCACGTCGCTAGTTTCGGCTCTAATCGAACGGCCCTGCTTGAGTATCGCAAGTTCATAGGTATGAAGGTAGAAATACAGACGAGGTCTATCTTGCAGCACGCTTGGGCGGAGATGGAGCACGATTTGGGTTACAAGTCCCAGGAGAGCATTCCGAGGGAGGTACGACGAAGGTTCTCGCGGTTGGCTGGGCTGCTGGAGATCGCTGACCAAGAGTTTCGAAGGCTCCGAGATGATCTGGAGCAGTATCGGGAGGATGTTTCGCAACAAATCGCAAGTGATCCGCAGGAAGTCGAGATCAACAAGGATTCACTTTCAGCCTTTATTGCCGAAAGCACAACGGTTGCGCGAATCGACGCGGCTATTGCTTCTTCCTATGGCGTGAACGTAGAGTATTGGGACGTGGACGAAACCTGGGAATTCGCCGACTTGGTTACGAGTATGCGCACCGACACGATCGAGAAGAACGTCCAGTTCTTAGAAACCTTTGGAGTAAGGACGATCCAAGACCTGGAGACGGAGCTTAGCGAACGGGAAACGCAGATCGTAGCGTTCGCGTGGGAGCATACAAAGCCCCCGAGAGAGGCAGGTAGACTTAAAGGGAATGTGTTGCAGGGAGTGAGTGTATCTAATCTCGTAAATCTCCTCGCGGGGCAAACGCGCAACGTTGAAGAGGTAGGGAGGTTTCTGCGTAGAAAAGGACTGATTGATTATAGGGGCTTCATTATAGGGGCTTCAGTATAGACGAGGAAGCCCGAAGAATCATCGGAATTTACAATTTGATCAGCAACCGGAGTTCCTGAAGTGCACTCTCTATCCAGTAGCTCAGATGGCCCCTCCGTGGGCTGTTTCCTTTGCAAAGAACCGCCGGGGCGGAGGATGGAGAGTACTTCAGCGCCGGGGTGATAGTACGGGTAGGGAGTTAGGTTCTAAAGAGGAAGTTTCGCCGCTCCGAGGGGTGGCTTTTTCATGGGAGGGAGAGGATAATGTGAAACGTTGGCGAAATATGAGTCGCCGGAAGTCCGGGCATCCTTCGACTCCGATCTGCACCTTGAACGCCTGTAGGCGACTTCGGGTAATATCCGCTGCATGAACGAACGGGACCTGATACTCCTCGAAAGCGCCATCACGGCCATCGAGGAGGCGGCGTCGGCGGTGGCCCAGGAGGTGGAGCGCGACCGCCTGCGCGAGACTTCTCTGGCCCGGCTCTCCACCGTCGAGGCCGAGCTAAACCGCAGCCGCGTTGCTCTAGAGAAGATCCTCAAGGAGGAGACCCGCTAGGTTCTTACCTATCTAGTTGGCGCAGTCGCCGCTGCTTACTGGCTCGGTTATCTGCGTGGCCTGTTCGACGTGCTGCTGGACTATCTGGGAGGGTATGCCGTAGCCGGAGCGGTTCGAGTCCGAGCGGCTGGCGAAGATCGTCGCGACGACCTCGCCGTCGGCGTTGATGGCCGGTCCGCCGGAGTTGCCGGGCCGCACGAAGACGCGGAAGCTCGTCACCGTCCGCTCGATGGGACCGCGGTTGTAGGCGTCGCTGGAGATCACGCGCCGCGTGACGCCGGTGCGTCCGGGGCGTGCGTCGAGCGGACCGTTCTGGGGGAAGCCCAGGACGGCGACGGCCTCCCCAGTCTCGGGCTCGGCAAGCGGTATGGAGGACAGTCCCAGGCCGTCCACGCGCAGGACCGCGATGTCGTTCTTTTCGTCGAACAGGACCACCCTGGCCCGCAGGCGAGGACCGACACCGCCCGGTTGCACCCGTGTGAGGATCTCTCCAGCGACGACGTGCGCGTTGGTGACTACGAGGTCCGGCGCGGCCACCCAGCCCGAGCCCTCGACGCCGTAGCCGCAGGCTATTCCCGTTACCCGGACCATCCGCGAGCGGGCGGCGATTATATCCGGGTCTCTCATGATGCCCTTGTCGGGGTTCGCGACCGGGGCTTCGGGACCCCGGATCTCGGGCAGCGGGCTCAGGTCGGAGACGGCGTCCGTGAGTAGCTCGGAGGGCATCCGGTCGTTGAGCGCCTGCAGTATGCGGGATTCCTCGACGGCCGGATGAACCCCGGCGAGCGGCGGGCTCTGCAGGGCGAACATCCCGACGACCCACACCATCGTCAGGGAGAGCGCGAGCCCCAGGACCGCGCCGCCTATCCCGTCGAGCGTCGTGGAGGTCTGGCCGCGCAGGCGCGCCCGCAGGGAACCCCCGATCATGCGCGCGAGAATATCCCCCAGTATGGCGAACGCCACGATGGCCGCCAGCGTGATGCCCGCGTTATAGACCGGGCTCTCGTTCTCCGGCAAGAGCGACGGCGCGAGCCGCGAGCCCAGCGAGGCACCGAGCACCACCCCGGCCAGCGAGAACGCCCCGGCCAGAAAACCCGTGCGCGCTCCCCGGAGCACTATCAGCGCCACGAACAACACGATGATGATATCGAGGGTGGTCATTCGCTTAATTCTACAGCCGGCGTACGTCTTTGACCGGATGCTTTCTGATGGATCGCATCCAGCTTATATAATCGGGGACGTTATCATTCCAAAGAAGCACCGAAGAGGAGCACATTGAAAGCCGCGGAGTTCCTGCCCGAAGCCCAGCAAATGATCGCCGAGCGCGGCGAGCCGGCGTACCGGCTGCGCCAGATCTACGGCGCCCTGACTAAATCCCTCGTGCGCGACTGGGAAGAAGCCACCAGCCTGCCGAAACACCTGCGCGAAGCCCTCACGGAAGAGGTCCCGGCGGCGGTCCTGGACCTGCAGCGGGTCTCCCACGCTACCGACGGTACGCGCAAGTACCTGTTCCACACCCACGACAAGCACGCCATAGAGACGGTCATGATTCCCGAGAGGGGCCGCAACACCGTGTGCATTTCGACGCAGGTCGGGTGCGCGATGGGCTGCAAGTTCTGCGCGACCGGGCTCATGGGCATCAAGCGCAACCTCAAGGCCCGCGAGATCGCCGAGCAGGTCTTCGTCGCCGCCCGCGACATCGCTCCCGAGCGCGTCTCCAACGTCGTCGTCATGGGGATGGGCGAGCCGATGCTCAACTACGAAGCGACGCTGCGGGCGCTCAAGGTCCTGAACGACGGTGACGGGTTCAACCTCGCGGCGCGGCACATCGCTCTCTCTACTAGCGGGCTGGTGGACAAGATCCGGCGCTTCGCCGACGAGCCGGAGCAATTCCACCTCGCCATCTCGCTGCACACCCCGTTCGAGGAGGAGCGCAAAGAGATCATGCCCATCGCCTCCCGACACTCGATCCCGGAGCTTATGGATGCCGCCCGCTACTACGTGGACACCACCCGCCGCAAGCTCTTCTTCGAGTACACACTCCTCGCCGGCGTGAACGACCAGATGCGCCACGCCAACGCCCTAGCGGATCTGCTCGACCACCCGCTCTACCACCTGAACCTGCTGCGCTTCAACTGGACGGACACCGGCTTCTCGGCGACCTCGAAGCGCGACGCGAAGGAGTTTTTGCGGCGGGCGAGGGAGCGCGGGCTCTCGGCGACCCTGCGGCCGAGCAGGGGCGAGGATATCGACGCTGCCTGCGGTCAGCTCGCGGCGAAGGACCTGCGCGGCCGTCCGGCCGTGCCGCTGGTCCCGCTCTCCTAGACGCTTGAAGCGCGAGCCCGCACAGAGGCTAGACCCCCGGGCGAAGACTCTCTGGAGGATAACCAATCTGCTCGGCATGCTGCCGCTCCTAGCGGGGGCGGCTGCCGCCAGCTTTGTACTGCTCAGGGTAGTGGAGATGCCGTTACCCGTCGCCGCGCTGCCGGTGTTGGTAGTGCTCGCGCTGATCGTGTTGTTGGTCGGGATCATGCCGGGACTCCGGTGGCGGCGGTGGCGGTACGAGATCCGGCCGGAAGAGGTAGACCTGCAGCGCGGAGTGTACTGGGTTAGCCGCACGCTGGTACCGCTCGCCCGCATCCAGCACGTGGATACTAAGCAGGGACCGCTTCAGCGCCGGTTCGGGCTCTCGACCGTCGTCTTCTACACGGCGGCCGGTCCCAACCAGATCCCAGAGCTCTCCACACCCATCGCCGCCGACGTGCGCGACCGTATCTCCGAGCTTACCCGCGAGCAAGATGAACTCTGAGGAACCCAAAAACCCGGAGCCGGTGAACCCGGAGCCGGAGAGCCC
>CALMWA010000127.1 GCA_937873125.1 uncultured Actinomycetes bacterium
CGACAGGTCACCCATGACGTCGCCCATGAACTCCTCGGGCATGACAACCTCGACGGCCATGATCGGCTCCAAGAGCACCGGATCGGCGCGCTTCATGGCCTCCTTGATCGCCATGCTGCCCGCGATCTGGAACGCCATCTCGTTTGAGTCGACCTCGTGGAACGAACCGTCCACCAACTCCACCTTGATGTCCACGACCGGGAATCCGGCCACGACGCCGCTGTCCAGCGCCTCCTTGATGCCCTTGTCCACGCTCCCGATGTATTCCCTCGGGATGACGCCGCCGACGATCTTGTTCTCGAACTCGTAGCCGTTCTCTTCGTTGTGCTCGGCGTTGATGACCGCGTGACCATACTGGCCGCGACCACCCGTCTGCCGCACGAACCGGCCGTTGATGCCCTCGACGCGCTTGCGAATCGTCTCGCGGTACGCCACCTGCGGACGGCCGATGTTCGCATCCACGCGGAACTCGCGCAACAGGCGGTCCACGATGATCTCCAGGTGAAGCTCACCCATGCCGGAGATGATCGTCTGCCCCGTCTCCTCGTCGCCACGCACGGAGAACGTCGGGTCCTCCTCGGCGAGGCGCTGAAGCGCAACGGAGAGTTTCTCCTGGTCGGCCTTCGTCTTCGGCTCGATAGCCTGCGAGATGACCGGCTCCGGGAAGATCATCTCCTCCAGCACGATCTGCTCGGGATCGTCTGCCGAGATGAGCGTGTCGCCCGTCCCGGTATCCGACAGCCCGATGGCCGCCACAAGCTCACCAGCGTACACTTCCTCGCGCTGCTCCCGGCTGTTGGCGTGAAGTTGCAACAACCGCCCGATGCGCTCGCGCTTGCCCTTCGTCGTGTTCATGACGTAGGAGCCAGACTTCAATGTGCCGGAGTACACCCGCATATACGTCAACTTCCCGACATGCGGATCGCTCTGTACCTTGAAGGCGAGCGCCGACAGCGGGCCGTTCTCGTCGGCCTCGCGCGTCACCGTCTCGTCGCTGTCCAGCATCTTGCCCTGGATGGGCGGCACGTCGAGCGGGCTCGGCAGGTAATCAACCACGCCGTCGAGCAGCGGCTGAACGCCCTTGTTCTTGAACGCCGAACCGACGAACACCGGCGTCATCTGGTTAGCCAGGGTAGCCTTGCGGATCGCAGCCCGAAGCTGCGGAACTTCGATCTCCTCGCCCTCCAGATACATCTCCATAAGCTCTTCGTCCTGATCGGAGACGGCTTCGAGCAACTTCTCCCGAAACTCCTCGGCGCGAGTCAACATATCTTCGGGGATGTCCGTGATCTCGAACGTCGCGCCCAGATCATCCGTGTACACCGTCGCCTTCATCTCGACGAGGTCCACGATGCCCTGGAACTCACTCTCGGCGCCGATGGGCAACTGCACCGGGACCGCGTTGGCCCCGAGCCGGTCCACCATCGTATCCACGGCCTTATAGAAGTCCGCCCCGATCCGGTCCATCTTGTTGACGAACGCGATCCGCGGCACACCATACTTGTCCGCCTGCCGCCACACCGTCTCCGACTGCGGCTCCACTCCTGCCACCGAGTCGAACAACGCTATCGAGCCGTCGAGCACGCGCAGACTACGCTCCACTTCGACCGTGAAGTCCACGTGTCCGGGTGTGTCTATGATGTTGATGCGGTGCTGCTCGGGGATACGGCTGTGGACGCCTTCCTTCTCGCCCTTGCCATTCTTGCCGGAGCCCTCGATACCGCCCCAGAAAACCGTTGTCGCGGCGGACGTGATCGTGATGCCGCGCTCGCGCTCTTGGGCCATCCAATCCATAACGGCGTTGCCGTCGTGGACCTCGCCCAGTTTGTGTGTAAGGCCCGTATAGAGCAGGATGCGCTCGGTCGTTGTCGTCTTGCCGGCGTCGATGTGAGCCATAATGCCGATGTTTCTTACCCGCTTCAGCGGGATCTTTTTAGCTACCTGTACAGCCATCTTCTACCTTCTCACCACCTGTAGTGTGCGAAAGCACGGTTAGCCTCTGCCATCCGGTGCGTGTCTTCCTTGCGCTTCACGCTGGAGCCGATGTTGTCCTTCGCGTCCAATACCTCGCCGGCCAGCCTGCGTCCCATCGTCTTCTCGCGGCGGGACCGCGCAAATCCGACCATCCAGCGCAACGCCAGGGTGTTCGCGCGGCGCGGCGGCACCTCGATCGGCACCTGATAGGTCGCGCCGCCCACCCGCCGGCTCTTGACCTCCAGCCGCGGTCGGATGTTATCGAGGGCGTTATTGAGCACCTGAACCGGGCTCGTCCCGGTGCGCTCCTCGATGTAAGCGAGGGCGTCGTAGACGATCTTCTCGGAGGTGCTCTTCTTTCCGTCCAGCATGATCTTGTTGATGACCTGCTGAACGAGCACACTCCCGTAGACCGGGTCCGCCTCTATCTTCTTCTTTGGGGGCGCTGCACGCCTCGGCATCTATAATCCTCCTACGCCTTCTTGGTGCCGTACTTGGAACGGCCCTGTTTGCGGTTGTTCACGCCCAACGTATCCAGCGCGCCCCGCACGACCTTGTAGCGCACGCCCGGCAAGTCCTTCACCCGGCCGCCACGCACCAGCACCACGGAGTGCTCCTGCAAATTATGTCCCTCGCCCGGTACGTAAGCCGTAACCTCCATACCGTTCACGAGCCGCACACGCGCGATCTTCCGCAGCGCCGAGTTCGGCTTCTTGGGCGTGGTTGTCGAGACGCGGGTGCAGACCCCACGCTTCTGCGGCGAGCCCTGCAAGGCCGGCGTCGCCGACTTCTCCTTCTTCAACTTTCGCTCGCTGCGCACGAGCTGATTAGTCGTCGGCATGGCCGCGCCTTTCTCTCTGCTTCCTGAAAAAAGGAACTACTACAAACGATTACGCGCCGCAATATCCGAACTTGCTACGTTTCGTAACACGTTCGTAACCGCGACGCGTAATTTTAGGCTCAGGAGGCCGCTATGTCAAGTTCATCGACCTCGCGCGCCTTGTACCCCTCGACGTGTACCTGGAGCTGCCGGTAGCGTGGCAGTCCGGTCGCCGCCGGGATGAGTTTCCCGATGATGACGTTCTCCTTCAGGCCCGCCAGGTTGTCCACCTTGCCTTCGATGGCCGCGTCGGTGAGGACGCGGGCGGTCTCCTGGAACGAGGCCGCGGAGAGGAAGCTGTCGGTGGCGAGCGACGCCTTCGTGATGCCCATGAGCACCGTGTGGTAGGTGGCCGGCTTGCCGCCCTCCTCCTCGACGCGGGCATTCTCGGCGCGCACGGAGAACTTGTCCGCGACCTGCTCCGGCAGGTAGGTCGTGTCGCCAGGGTCGTCCACCACGACCTTGCGGAGCATCTGGCGGACTATCACCTCGATGTGCTTGTCGTGGATGTCCACGCCCTGGGTCCGGTAGACCCTCTGCACCTCTTCGACGATGTAGCGCTCGGTTGCGGTGGTACCGCGGTCGTAGCGCAGGTCGTTCTCGAGGATCTGGTGCGGGTAGATCGAGCCGTCCGTGATCGGGGTGTTCGCCAGAACCTCGGCGCCCTCTACGAACTCGGGCCGCAGAAGCTGCCGCTCGACCTTGTACTCCCGGCTCTCGGTGTTGTCCGAGGACGTGATAATCACCTTGATTAGCCGATCAGAGTCCGCCTCTTCGAGCGACACGATGCCGTCTATGTCGGCCAGGGTCGCCTCGGCCTTCGGGTGCCGGGCCTCGAAAAGCTCGACCACCCGCGGCAGGCCGGCGGTGATGTCCTCGCCGGCGATACCGCCGGTGTGGAAGGTACGCATTGTAAGCTGCGTGCCCGGCTCACCGATGGACTGGGCCGCGATGATGCCAACGGCCTCGCCCACATCTACGGGGCGGTAGGTCGAGAGAGCGCGCCCGTAGCAAGCCTGGCATACGCCGTGGGCGTTCTCGCACTTAGACGGCGTGCGGACGGAGATCATGGTCTCCCGCGGCAACTCCTCGCGCCAGCCGTCGAGCATCTTGCGCGTGATATCCGTTCCGGCCTCGGCGACGACCTCGCCCGTCTCCGGGTTGACGAGGTCGCGGGCCAGGTAACGGGCCGCGACGGAGTCGTTCGCGTCGCCCCGGCCTCCGTTGAGGTAGAGCGGTATCTTGATGTAACCCTCCGAGCCGCAGTCCTCGCCGTTGACGACGACGTCCTGGGAGACGTCGACGAGACGGCGGGTCAGGTAGCCCGAGTCGGCGGTACGCAGGGCCGTGTCGGCCTGGCCCTTCCGCGCGCCGTGGGTCGAGGTGAAGTACTCGAGGACCGAGAGGCCTTCCATGAAGTTGGACTTCACGGGCTCCGGTATGATCTCGCCCTTCGTGTTCGTCATCAGCCCGCGCATGCCGGCGAGCTGCGTGATCTGGGAGTAGTTACCCCGCGCCCCGGAGTTCGCCATCATGAAGATGGGGTTCAGCTTGTAGAGGTTGTCCTTCATCGCCTGCTCGACCTCGTTCTTGGCCTGAGTCCACAGAGCGATGGTCCGCTCCAGGCTCTCGTCGTCGGAGATGAAGCCCCCTTCCCACTGCTCTTCGACCTCGTCGACCTGCCCCTGGTAATCCTCCAGGATACCCTCTTTCTGCACCGGCACCACGATGTCGTTCTTTCCAACCGACACACCGGCTTTGGTGGCGGTGTGGAACCCGACCCTCTTCAGGGTGTCGAGGAGCTGGCTGACCAGTTCCGTCGGATAGCGGTCCACGTAATCCGAGACGAGGTCCTTGATCTCACCCTTCTTCAACACGT
>CALMWA010000128.1 GCA_937873125.1 uncultured Actinomycetes bacterium
GCTCTCCGTTTTGTCTTAACCCGACACACGCCTTTTAAATTGGCCCTACGAGTAGGATGCACGCGCGTTCGAGACATTCAGAGCGCTATGCCGACTCGCAGGCGAAACACAGCGTTGTGAAAACATTCACCGAGGACACCGGGCTGGATGTTTCGGCATATGGTGTTAGGGTATAGGTGCAACAGGAACATAGATGCAAGGAACTACTACCACGGAGGTATCACAATGACGATGACCACAAACATCGACAAGATGACGCGCACTACTCGGGAGATGACCGAGGTGCAGCGTGACTCGTTCGAGGCTCTCGCCGAGAACTTTGCTGCTCTGCAGCGGCGCAACATCGAGTTTGCCCAGGGTGGGCTCGAGTTCATGCGGCTCCAGGAGGACAACGCTCGCTCGGCTCGTGAGTGGTGGGCGAATGGCCTCAAGCTGGCAAGGCTTCAGCAGCGCAACGTCGAGTTCGCGCAGAAGTGGATGACCAGCGGGGTTGAGTTGATGCGGGATCAGGCCGAGCACAACCGGCGCACGGCGGAGGTTGTTTCGCAGACCGCTCGCAAGCAGCAGGAGAATTTCCGGGCGCTGGCCGAGGAGTGGACCGGCGCTTACCAGAACTTCTTCTCTCCCGTCACGTACGCGCAGGAAGGCCTGAAGGCCGCCCAGCAGACCACTCAGAAGGCGTTGGAGACCACGCAGCAGGTCGCGCGTCAGGGACTGCGGGTAGCCGAGGAGACGACCAAGAAGACCGAGCAGGCTGTCCAGGAGACTCAGAAGGCGACCCGCGAGGCCGCTCTCCAGACCGCCGTCCACAGCGCGCTCAAGACCGCAGACTACGACGAGTTGAACGTGGAGCAGGTCTCCAAGAAGCTCGACAGCCTCTCAACCGACGAGCTCAAGAAGGTCCGCGAGTACGAGAAGCAGAACAAGAACCGCGACACGCTCATCGAGCAGATCGACCGCAAGATAAAGGCTAACTCGTAAGGCAATCGCCAAGAGTAACTTGCAGGGCCGGGGAAACAACCCCGGCCCTTTTTCGTGCGCTTTTACGGTAGTTTTCGCGTACGTTAACTCTCGAAAACAGGTATACGGTTATGCTGTGAGAACCTTCAGCCGTTGCAAAGAAGGGGGCTCACACCGCTGATCGAAAGATCGCCGTGTTTACGGGCCTCCTCCTCGCGTGGGTCGCGGGTAGGGACGGTTATGAGGCCGCCCACCCGGAAGGCGTTCAGGACCGCGCTCATCGCGTAGTCCGGTACCTCGGCTCCTTCTGTTAGAAGCCGTTGATATATGGCGGCGCTCTCCACGGAGCCGCCATCTCTGGGCCACTCGTCGCAGATGATCTCTCTTATTTTCTCGGCCAATGTCTGGCCGGGATCCCCTCTGACCACCTAAATCTCCTTCTCTCGACCCGTGCGAGTCACCAGTGTATTGGCGGCCGAGGGCGGCAGCGGCCCCGGCTCGTTATTCCTCGACCATCGCGAACAGGTTGTTGAACGACTCGGCGAGGGTCGGGTGGGCGAAGGGGGCGTCGCGCAGGGTAGTGTAATGGAGCTTGCCCAACATGGCTACGTGGATCATGGACATGATCTCACCACCCTCCATGCCGAGTATCGCGCATCCCAGAACCTCGCCGCTCTCGGCGTCGATCACGGCCTTCATCATGCCCCTGGACTCGTCGTACTCCAGAGCCCGCGCCACGGACGTCATGGGCATCTTCGCTACCTTGACGGCGCGTCCTTGTTCCTCAGCCTCCGTCTCGTTGAGGCCGACCCGTCCGAGCTGCGGGTCCATGAACACGGTGTACGGCGTGATCCTCTCCGCGATGCTAGCCTCACCGCCGTCCAGCAGGTTCGTCTTCAACACCCGAAAATCGTCGTAGGAGATGTGCGTAAACGCCGGTCCGCCCTTCACGTCGCCCAGCGCATAGATCCCTTCGACGTTAGTCTCCAACCGCTCGTTCACCTTCACGAAGCCGCGCTTATCAGCCTCGATACCGGCCGCTCCGAGATTCAAGAGGTCCGTGTTCGGCGGACGTCCGATGGCCACCAGAATGTGCGAGCCCTCGACCGTGCGCTCCCCGTCGGGCGCGTTGACGGTCAGGTGTATCCGGCCGTTCTCATCTTGCTCGACGCTGCTAGCTTCGGTCTTGAGCAGCACCTCGATGCCGTCCTCGCGCAGGATGTCGGCGACGGCCTCTGCCACGTCGGCGTCCTCGCGGGCGAGGAGTTGCTTGCCGCGTTGGACGATGGTGACTTCGCTGCCGAAGCGCCGGAACATCTGGGCGAACTCCAGACCCACGTAGCCGCCGCCCAGGACGATCAAGTGCTCCGGCACCTCGTCGAGCTCCATCACCGAGGTCGAGTCCAGAGACGGCACACCGCCGAGACCATCTACCGGAACCCCGCCGGGCCGCGCTCCGGCGTTGATGAAGATTTGATCCGCTGAGATTTCTAGCGTTCCGCCGCCATTGAGCTGGACTTCCAACTCCTTCGTCCCCGTGAAACGAGCCGCGCCCATGATGAGGTCCAGGTTCTCGGCGTTTTCGAGTCCCTTCTCGTTTCCGCCGCGAAACTTGTCCACGATGTCGCGCTTCCGCCGCCGCACGATGCTCATATCCACGCTCACCGGGCCGGTCTGCACACCGTAGCCGGCGGCGCGGCGGGCGATGTATGCGGCGCGGGCGCTGGCGATCATCGTCTTGGTCGGTGTGCAGCCCTCGTTGACGCAGGTGCCGCCGACGTGCTCGCGCTCGATGACGGCGGTTTTTCGTCCGGCGGCGGCGAAGGTTTTGGCTAGCGGATTGCCGCCCTGGCCGGAGCCGATGATAACGGCGTCGTAGTGCTGTGTTTCGTTCATCGTGTAGTGTTCCTCTCCGAGAGGTTGTTTTGGACTCTTCGCCGCTACGGGATAGAGTCCGGCTTCGGGGCTCGCGTTAGCGCCGTTCCAGGTCGAGTGCGGCGCTGTTCATGCACCAGCGCTGCCCGCCGGCGTCCCGCGGCCCGTCGTCGAAGACGTGGCCGAGGTGGGAATGGCAGCGGGCGCAGCGCGCCTCGGTGCGGACCATGCCGTGCGAGCGGTCCTCGATAAGCTCTACGTTATCCGGGGAGATGGCCTCGGTGAAGCTCGGCCAGCCGGTGCCGGAGTGGTACTTCGTCCCGGCGTCGAAGAGCGGGTTGCCACAGGCGGCGCAGTGGTAGAGGCCGTCGGCGTCGGTGTCCACGTACTCGCCGGAGAACGGAGGCTCGGTCCCCGCCTCGCGCAACACGGCGTACTGCTCGGGCGTCAGCCGCTCCCGCCACTCCTCGTCGCTCGTTGGCAAGGGCTTGAGACCGTCGCCGGATGCGGGCTCTATCGAGGACTGAGTGTCCACGCCCGTCCCGACCGGGCAGCTCACACCGGTCCCGCCGAGGCCGCAGTAGCCGCTGGGGACCTTGTGAAGGTACTGCTGGTGGTAGTCCTCGGCGTAGTAGAACGGGCCGGCGGGCGCTACCTCGGTGACGATAGGACCGTAGCCGGCCTTGTCGAGCGCCGTCTCGAAAGCGTCGCGGGACGCTTCGATGGCCCGTCGCTGTTCGTCGTTCTCGTAGTAGGCGGCCGAGCGGTACTGCGTGCCGCGGTCGTTGCCCTGGCGCATCTCCTGCGTGGGATCATGGCCTTCCCAGAACACGGCCAGTAGCTCTCTGTAGGAGATCTTCTCGGGGTCGAAGACGACCAGCACGGCCTCGGTGTGGCCGGTTCGGCCGCCGCAGACTTCCTCGTAGGTCGGGTTCGGCGTGTAGCCCCCCGCGTATCCGACCGCCGTCGTGTAGACGCCGTCGATCTTCCAGAACACGCGCTCCGCGCCCCAGAAACAACCGAGACCGAAGACCGCCGTCTCCAGGTTCTCGGGGAACGGCGGCTGGATCTTCGTGCCGAGCACGGTGTGCTTCTCCGGGATGGCGAACGCCGGACGCTCCCGGCCGGGGAGCGCGTCCTCCGGCGAGACCATCTCGCTCTTGTGGCGGTTGAACAGAAACCTCATGCTGATTCCTCCTCGATCCTATCTTTCTGTGTGTTGTGGGCGGTTGGTCGGCCTCGGTGGTCTGGAGCCGCGATGCCGGATGATTCTACCCTGCGGCTCCTGCTAGATCGTTAGAAAGTTCCTCATCAAAATCATACGCTCCAGCGAACATCCTGGATGTATCTAAACCCATAGGTCTTACGCTTCCGTTGCTCGTCCCTTAAGAAATCCTTAAATAAGAGTCCCGGACTTCGCTTTGGCGTCGCCGCCGGAAGGAGTACACTTTCCGCATGGTTCTGGTGAAGGTCTGTGGAATAACGAATCCCGAGGACGCTCGCACGGCCGCCGACGCCGGCGCGGACGCCATCGGCCTCGTCTTCGCTCCCAGCCCGCGCCGGGTGAGCGTCGAAGCCGCCAGCGAGATATCCGCCGCGCTGCCCGAAAACCTCCTCAAGGTCGGGGTGTTCGTGAACGCCGCGCCCGAAGAGGTGCTGGCCGTCGCCCGCGAGGCCGGGTTGGACTACGCGCAGCTTCACGGGGACGAGGGGCCGGAGGATGTAACGGATATCCGCGACGGCGGTCTAAAGGTGATAAAGGCGTTGCAGGTTCGCGATGCGGACTCTCTAGAGGATATGGAACAGTATGGGGCGGACCTGTACCTGTTGGATGCGTACAGCGAGAAGGCGCGCGGCGGGACGGGCGAGCGGTTTGACTGGGGACTGGCGAAAACGCTTCTGGCGCGTGATAACATCGTCGTCTCCGGGGGGCTGAATCCCGAGAACGTGCGGGAGGCTATCGAGTTCTTCGAGCCCTATGGGGTCGATGCTTCCTCCTCACTCGAAGACAGGCCCGGAGTAAAAAACGGCGAGCGGGTTCGGAGGTTCGTGAGTGCGGCAAAAAGTAGATAGCGGGTACTTCGGTCCCTACGGCGGGCGCTACGTGCC
>CALMWA010000129.1 GCA_937873125.1 uncultured Actinomycetes bacterium
AACCTAGCCATCGATATCCTTCCCGGACTTCGCCCCGACCCGAAGCTTCTCGCCCGAGTCGGTGAAGCGGTACTTCACCTTCGTCGGCTCCCCGGAGTTCGGGTCCACCAGCATCACGTTCGAGATGTGTATCGGAGCCTCGAAAGTGAACAGTCCCTGCTGGTTGTTCTGGCTCGGCCTCGCGTGCCGGGTGCGGACGTTCACTCCGCCCACGACGACCCGGTTCTTCGCCGGGATGACCCGCTCGACCTCGCCGCGCTTGCCTTTCTCTTTACCGGAGATCACCACCACGGTGTCCCCGCGCTTTATCTTCAGTCCCATATTAGAGCACCTCCGGAGCCAGCGAGATGATCCTCGTGTAGCCCTTGTCGCGTAGTTCGCGCGCCACCGGCCCGAAGATGCGGGTCCCGCGCGGAGCCCCGTCCGGGTTGATGATGACGCCCGCGTTCTCACCGAAGCGGATGTACGAACCATCGTCCCGGCGCGTCTCCTTCGCGGTCCGCACCACGACGGCCCGCACGACCTCGCCCTTCTTCACCGTGCCGCCGGGAGTAGCCTCCTTGACCGTGGCGACGATGACGTCACCGATCCCCGCGCTGCGGCGTTTGGAGCCGCCCAAAATGCGGATGGTCAGGATACTCCGGGCACCAGAGTTATCCGCGACCTTCAGTCTGGTCTCGTTCTGGATCATTACTCGGCCCTCGCTATGACACTGCCCAGACGCCACCGCTTGCGCGCCGAGAGCGGCCGGGTCTCGACGATCCTCACCGTGTCCCCGATGTGCGCCTCGTTTTGCTCGTCGTGCGCCATGAACTTCTTGGTGCTCCGCACGCGCTTCTTGTACCGCTTGTGCCGCACCAGCGTCTCGACCGCGACGGTAACCGTCTTGTCAGCCTTGTCCGAGACGACCAGCCCGACCCGCTCCTTGCGCCGGTTACGCTCCGTGTCGGACTGTATCTGGCCCTCGTCCTGATCCAACGCCGGACCCTTGGCCGCGCTCGTGCCGAGGTCTTCTGCGACCTCGGACTCCGAAACTACCTCTGTATCGGAGAGCGTCTCGGGAGCTTCTTCTTCGGACGCCACAGCGTTCGTTTCGTCCTCTGGAGCCTTGCTCTCGGCAGGCTCCCGCGCCTCCTCGGGCGTCCGGGTATCTTTTTCGT
Organism: uncultured Actinomycetes bacterium; assembly: GCA_937873125.1. Taxonomy (GTDB): domain Bacteria; phylum Actinomycetota; class Rubrobacteria; order Rubrobacterales; family Rubrobacteraceae; genus JACDDK01. Next base: position 1,161 of record CALMWA010000129.1, read on the forward strand.
CTGCCATACGCTAGTTCTCCTGCTTCTTCTGGTTCAGGACGGTAAGAAGCCGGGCGATGTTTCTCCGGACCTCCTTGAGCTGTCCCGTGTTCTCCAACTGTCCCGTCGCGTGCTGAAAGCGCAGGTTGAACAGCTCGCGCCGCGTGGTAGCGATGCGATCCTCCAACTCCTGAACATCCAGCTCGCGGACTTCGGCGACCTTCATTACTGACCACCTCCACGAACGAGCACGCGGGTCTTGATCGGGAGCTTCTGCGCCGCCAGGCTGAACGCCTCACGAGCCAGAGCTTCGTCCACGCCGCTCATCTCGAACATCACGCGGCCCGGTTTCACGACCGCGACATAGCCCTCGGGGCTGCCCTTGCCGGAACCCATGCGGGTCTCGGCGGCCTTCTTGGTCACGGGCTTGTGCGGGAAGATGTTGATCCAGACCTTCCCTCCGCGCTTGATCTTCCTGGTCATAGCGATACGGGCCGCCTCTATCTGGCGGTTCGTGATCCAAGACGCCTCCAGCGCCTGCAACCCGTAGTCACCGAACTCTATCTCGGTGCCGCCCTTGGCGAGCCCCCGCATCCTGCCCCGGTGGGGCTTGCGGTACTTGAGCTTCTTGGGTACCAACATCGCTTACCGACCTCCCCCGAGCTCGTTCTCGTGGACGCCGTGGTTGATCCAGACCTTGACCCCGATCTGGCCCATCTGCGTCTTTGCCTCGCGGAACCCGTAATCTATGTCCGCATCCAACGTGTGCAGCGGCACCCGGCCCTCGGAGATGGTCTCCTCGCGGCTCATCTCGATGCCGCCCAGACGACCGCCGCAACGTATGCGACAGCCCTCGGCCCCACTCCGCATCGCGCTCGTGAGCGCCCGCTTCATGGTCCGCCGGAACGCGGCCCGGCCTTCTAGCTGCTCCGCGATGGACTCGGCGACCAGTGCGGCATTCAACTCCGGCCGCGACACCTCGCGCACGTTGACCTGCACCTTCTTCTTGGTGAGGCGCTCCAGCTCGCCGCGCAGAGCGTCGACTTCGGAACCACCCTTGCCGATCACGATGCCGGGACGGGCGGTGTGGATGTCCACGGCGACCTCGCCCTGCTCGGCGGCCTTGCGGATGGCTATGTTCGAGATGCCGGCCCGCGTGAGCTTCTTCTCGATGTGAGCCCGGATCTTGAGATCCTCACCCAGAAGCTCGGCGAAGTCCCTGTCCGAATACCAACTGCTCTTGAAATCTACCTTCTCGCCCTTGCGCTTGACGCCCAGGCGGAAGCCTTCGGGATGTACTTTCTGACCCATCTATTACTCCTCGTCTCCGGGCGTGTCCACACCGCTACCGACCAGAACGCCCTCCGGGGCGCCCAGCTGCACGGTGATGTGGCTGGTGCGCTTGCGGATCATGGTCGCCCGACCCATCGCGCGGGCGCGGTACCGTTTTATGGTCGGCCCCTCGTCCACCCGAATGTCCCGGACGAACAGCTCGTCGGCGTCGGCGTCGAGGTTGTGCTCCGCGTTGGCGGCGGCGCTCTTTACGACGTCGCCGACGATCTTCGCCGCGGCCTTGTTGGTGAACTGCAGGATCGAGACGGCCTCCGGGATGCTTTTGCCCCGGACGGCGTCGGCGACCAGGCGCGCCTTGCGCGGGGCGATCCGGAGGAATTTGGCGGTTGCCTTCATTACTTCCTCCTCGCCGTCCGGTCGTCTTTGCGGTGGGTGCGGAAGGTGCGGGTCGGCGCGAACTCGCCGAGCTTGTGGCCGACCATCGACTCCGTGCAGTAGACGGGCACGTGCTTGCGCCCGTCGTGGACGGCAATGGTATGGCCGACGAACTCGGGGTAGATCACGCTGGCCCGGCTCCACGTCTTGAGCATCCGCTTCTCGTTGTTCTCGTTCATGCGGAGAACGCGCTCCATCAGGCGCTCCTCCACGAACGGGTCCTTTTTGGATGACCGCGTCATCTAGCGCCTCCTTCCTTTCCTGCGCCGGCGCACGATCATGGCGTCCGACCGCTTGTGCTTCTTACGTGTTGGCGACCCTTGCGTGATCTGACCCCACGGCGTAACCGGCGCCCGGCCCGAAGTACTCTTGCCCTCGCCGCCACCGTGCGGGTGGTCGACCGGGTTCATCACCGTACCACGCACCGTCGGCCGGATGCCGAGGTGGCGCTTACGTCCCGCCTTGCCCCACCGAACGTTCTGGTGCGACTGGTTCCCGACGACCCCGATGGTCGCCCGGCATTCAGCCCGGACCCGGCGGCGCTCGCCACTCGGAAGCCGCAGCGTTACCAGCGCGCCCTCACGAGCCACGAGTTGCGCGCTCGTCCCGGCGCTGCGCGCCATCTGCGCGCCCCGTCCGGGTTCGAGTTCCACGTTGTGAATCACGGTGCCGACCGGAATTCGGTTGAGCGGCAGCGTGTTGCCCACATCCACCTCGGCGTCCGGGCCACTCATCACGATGGAGCCCACCGTCAGGTTGCGCGGGGCGAGGATGTAGCGCTTCTCGCCGTCGTGGTAGTGAAGCAGGGCGATATTCGCCGAGCGGTTCGGGTCGTACTCGATGGAGGCGACCGTCGCCGGCACACCGTCCTTGCGGCGTTTGAAGTCGATCATCCGGTAGCGCCGCTTGTGACCGCCGCCGATGTGGCGGGTCGTGATGCGGCCGAGGTTGTTCCGGCCACCGGTCTTGTTCAGCTTCTTTGTTAGCTTCTTCTCCGGCTTGTTTTTGGTAACCGAATCGCGCGTGAGGACCGAGGAGTTCCTGCGGCCCGCACTCGTCGGCTTGTAACGTCTCGCAGGCATCTACTAAACCCCCTCGAACAGCTCTATGCGGTCGCCCGGCGCCAGCTTGACCACGGCCTTCTTCCACGTGGCCGTGCGGCCCCGCGTGAGACCCTGGCGCTTGGGCTTGCTCTTTACGTTTGCCGTGTTCACCTTCGCGACGCTAACGTCGAAAGCGCCCTCGATGGCGTTCTTGATCTGATTCTTGTTCGCCCGCCGATCCACCTGAAAGGTGTACTGTCCCTCACCTTCGATGAGATTGTAGCTCTTCTCCGAGATGACCGGCCGGATGATTACCTGATGCGGGTCCATGCTACTTCTCCTCCCCCGCGAGCCTCGAATAAGCCGCCCGCGAGAACACGACCTCCCGAGCCCGCAACAGCTCGTAGACCCCGTACTCATAACTCCCGACGACCGTAACCTTCGGCAAGTTCCTGAACGACAGCGCCGCGTGCTCGTCGTCGTCCGTAAGAACGACCATCACCGGCCCCTGGAGATCCATCTTGCCGAGCAACTCCTTCGCCTGCCTGGTCGAAGGCGCATCGAAAGCCAGCGAGTCGAGCACGAACAACTCTCCGTCCGCCGCCTTCGCCGAGAGAACGCCGTGGAAGGCCGCGAGAGCCTCCTTGCGGTTGATGCGCTTCCGCGATCGCTCGCCCTTCGGCTTGGGACCGCCCCAGGTGCCGCCACCGACCCGAACCGGCGACTTGATGTCGCCCGCCCGCGCCCGGCCCGTACCCTTCTGGCGGTACAGCTTGCGGCCGGAGCCCTGTATGTCGCTGCGACCTTTCGTGGAGGCCGTGTAGCGCCGCCGAGAGTCCAACTCCGCGACGACGGCCCGGTGTATCACATGCTCGCGGGGCTCGGTCTCGAACTTCGGACCCTTGAGGTCCAGCGAGGACTTGTTGCCGCTGCGGGCGTCGAATACCTGTGCTTGCGCCATCCTACTCACCCGCCTTCCGAATACGAACCACCGCGTTCTTACCGCCCGGCACACCGCCGCGCACCCACAGCTCGTTCTTCTCGGGGTCCACGTGAGCGACCCGCAGGTTCTTCACCGTGGCGTTCTTGTTGCCCATCTGTCCGGGCATCTTCTGGCCCTTGAACACGCGGGCAGGGTCCGCCGAAGCGCCGACCGAGCCCGGCGCCCGCACGTTGTGCGAACCGTGCGAGACCGGCCCCCGGGCGAACCCGTGGCGCTTGATCGTTCCCTGAAAACCCTTGCCCTTGGATGTCGCCGTAACGTGGACCTTATCGCCCACCTCGAAGACGTCCGCCGCCAGGCTCTCGCCGACCTCGCCCGTAACCCCGCGAAGCTCCCGCAGGTGCTTGCGTGGTGGCGTCTCATGCTTCTCGAAGGCGCCCGCGTGAGACTTGTTCACCTTGCGCGAAGGCACGGTCCCGAAGCCGACCTGAACGGCGTCGTAGCCGTTCTCGTCAGCGGTGCGGACGGCTGTGATGAAGTTCGGCTCCACCTCTATAACGGTCACGCTCACCAGCGTGCCGTCGTCCTGGAACGCCTGCGTCATGTGTTTCTTGCGTCCGAAAATTGCCGTAGCCATAGTCCTAATTCGCCTTGATCTCGATATTCACGCCCGCCGGCAAGTCGAGGCGCTGAAGCGAATCGACCGTGCGCGGCGTTGGCTGCTGGATGTCTATGAGCCGCTTGTGCGTGTGCATCTGGAAGTGCTCCCGCGAGTCCTTGTCCTTGAAGGGGCCCCGGATCACGGTGTAGCGGCTCTTCTTCGTCGGCAGAGGGACGGGGCCAAAGACAAAGGCTCCGGTCCGCTCCGCCGTTTCCACTATGGACTTGGCCGTCTTGTCTATGACCTCGTGGTCGTAGGCTTTCAGCTTTATCCGTATCTTAGAGACAGCCATGGGTCACCTACTCTACAATCTCGGTGACGACACCAGCACCAACCGTACGCCCACCCTCTCGGATGGCGAAGTTGAGGCCCTCGTCCATAGCTATAGGCGCAATGAGCTCCACGTTCATCACCGTGTTATCACCCGG
>CALMWA010000130.1 GCA_937873125.1 uncultured Actinomycetes bacterium
GCCCGGCTCCTCCAGCTCTCCATCAGCCGCCAGCGCGAGTACCTCGCCGACGCGACCGCCATACAGATGACCCGCAACCCCGGCGGCCTCGCCGACGCCCTGCAGAAAATTTCCGGCGACCGCGAAGTCCTCGAAGTCGCCAACCGCGCAACCGCCCACCTCTACATCGCCAACCCCATAAAGAAGTTCGAGAAGCGATCCAAAGGCCTCTTCTCAACCCATCCGCCCATAGAGGAGCGCATACAAATACTGCGCTCCATGGAGAGCGGCGGTATCACCGAGACCGTCGGCTAAAACTCGACGCCCGGCCGATAAAGAGTTACAATACGCGCCGCTTGCGATAGTGCCGCGAAAGCGAGCAACCATCAATGCCGGATGGTGTAACGGCAGCACGAGTGACTCTGAATCACTTAGTCCAGGTTCGAATCCTGGTCCGGCAGCTCCCTCAAGAAGTTCTCGGCCTGCTCCTCGCCGTAGGACATCATCTCCTGTATGAACGACGGGCGGCGGTCCAGCTTGGAGGCGGCGTCCAGGGGGCGGAGCATTTCGATCCGGCGCACTTCGATGTGTTTGTATTGGTCTTCGGGAAGGTGGGCGAGCAGGCCGTTGATCGTCTCGATGAAGTGTATCTCCTGGTTTAGCGAGAGGTTGCCCGAGAGCTCGTTGCGCCGGTCCATTATGTCCACCACGGAAGTCGGCTCTTGCTCTCGCCTCTCCGGGTTTATCTGTACGATCCAGATCTCGTCGGGCTTCTCGACCGGGTGATCCGTCACGAACTCCCTTACGGGCGGATTCTGAGAGAACAGACCATCCCAATACACTCCGTCACCGATCCGCACGGCCCGGAACAGGTTCGGGACTGCGGCCGAGGCCAGGATCGCCTCGACGCTAACCTCAGCGTCTCTGAAGACCTTGAACTCCCCGGTGAGAACGTCGACGGCGCTGACCAACAACCTCGGGCTGGAAGGTTTTATGAGCCCTTCCAACCTCTCGAAGTCGACGTGGTCTTCGAGCATCGTACGCAGGCGGTCCCGGGCCACGGAGGGATAGAGGTACGGGCTGATCTCGGGTAGGGCGACGCTACCTTGCAACCGGCTGGATTCGACGAACAGATCGTTGAGGACCATGTCCCAGTAAGAATTCGCCGAGTTCTCCATCCAGAAAGAGTCCAGCAGTTCGACCGCCCTGGCGGCTCTATCCGTGAGGAGTGCGTACCAGGATAGAAGCGCGCAGATAGCGCCGCCCGAAGCGCCGCTCAACGCCACAATCTTGTACTCGTCTCGCTTCCGTATCAGCACCTTCTTCAGCGCCCCGGCCGTAAAGGCCGTGTGGCTGCCACCGCCCTGGCAGGCTATGGCCACCCGCCGAACCCCGGTCTCCGACATGATCACCTCCTCCCCTCGATACTACACGAGAACCCGGAGATGGGCGTCGTAGCGAGGCTGCCACCGACGCGCGCGCAGCCGCGAAAAATGGACCTGATTCGAACCAAAAAACTGTTGGGAACGGGTCACGTGTCCAGTATCTTTCGTTGGTGAGATCAGCCCGTACATACCGGCGCCGGAGGCTCGGCGCGCTGCTAGTCTTGATGGTCGCCACCTGGGCGCTGTATACCGGCGCCAGCGCCGACGCCGAATCTCCGGCCGCGTACTATGACGTATCGGCGGGCGACACCCTCTGGTCGGTTACGACCGCGTACTACCCTCCCTCGGAAGATCCGAGACCGATAGTCGAGGAGATCCGGGAAATGAACGACCTGTCGGGGAGCAAGCTCTACCCTGGCATGCGCCTGAAACTCCCCTCGGCCGACTGAATACCAGCCTGCACACGGTGCGGCGTTACTCTTCCACATAAACTCTCAGGCCGTGTCCGAACCTGTTTACATGGACATGACGGCGAACGATAATGCGTACTGTCGTTCGGCGAAGATACTCAAGACAATAGAGGGGCGAGTGCATGAGGCAAAGATTCGGTGACTCCGCGGTCAGGCCTCACAGATACAGGCTCGTCTGGTTGGCGTTTTGTTTGTTGGTAGCCGGTGTTGTTGGCCTGATCTCGCTCGACTCCCCGGTGGACGCGCAGACCAGTGTTCCACCGTTCCTTGCCAGGGAAGGCACACCGCCACCGGGCGCCAACATTCCCTGCAAGCCGACGAATAGACATCCGGCTCCGGTAGTGCTGGTGCATGGAACCTTCGAGACGATGGAGCAGAACTGGGCCGTTCTCTCCCCCCGGCTGAAGCAGCGGGGCTACTGCGTGTTCGCGCTCAACTACGGCAACCGGGGGCTCGGGCCGATACAGGACTCCGCGAAGGAGTTGAGGACCTTCGTCAACAACGTGCTGGCGTACACGGGCGCGAGGAAGGTCTCGCTCGTCGGCCACAGCCAGGGCGGGATGATGCCCCGGTATTGGATCAAGAACCTCGGCGGCCGGGACAAGGTGCAGGACATGGTCGGGCTGGCTCCCTCCAACTATGGCACGGAGCTCAACCAGGTCGACTTCCGGACGGCCCTGGGAATCTCCAGCCCGTGTCCCGCCTGCGACCAGCAGCGGGCCGGCTCCAGTTTTTTGACGAACCTCAACCGCGGCGACGATACTCCGGGGCCTGGATCCTTCACCCAGATCGCCACGGACGACGATGAGATCATAATCCCCTACACCCGGTGCTTCCTCAGGGGCACGGAGCGCACCAGAAACATAACGCTCCAGCGTTACAACGGCGGCCTGCTGGTCACCCACCAAAACATCTACAACGATCCATTCGCCCAGAGACTCGTCTTCGACGCCCTCGCCAATCCCGGACCCGCCAACCCGAATCGCGCCTTCGGCCTCTAGTAACTCAGGCAGACCGTCAGGAAGCTCACAGTAGCGCGATACTTAGGCTACGACTGTTGCCGCAAGGCAGGTGCGATAATAAATACGGTTGTGAACGTGTTCCGTTACAACAAGGAGGATGAGCGGGGGTTGTGTATGACTTTCTCGGACCGGATCGAGAAGATCCGCTCGGAGCTTACCTAGCCGTCTTCTTGAGCACGCCGAAGAAATCTTTCTGCGTCGGCACGGGTATCTCCAACCCCTTATCTGTCTTTTGGCTTGGCTCGCCTCTTCGGACGAGCCGCTTGCTGTACTTGTCTGCCATAGTGTCTCCACGCCATGACTGATTCACTCACAGGTGCCCGCCTCAAGCTGCTTAGGGCGCGCGAGCATCTGGAAGTTTTGGGGGACGAGCTTGCCGCCTTCCGCGCCGAAGAACCCTATAGAGTCGCTCATGAGGAAAAGGCGGAAGGAAGCGAGCACGTCTTCCGGGCGCAGGTTGTTAAGGAGCCGCCGCCGTTCCTGAGCATCCTTATCGGCGACGCGCTCCAAAACATGCGGAGCACCCTCGAACACCTCGCTTGGGGACTCACCCCTCAGAACACGCGCGACATCTCCAAGCGATCCATCGGGTTCCCCATTTGTCGGACCTCTCAAGCCTTCGAGCAGACCGCCAGCAACTCGCCCAGTGGGTACGACCCGCGCAGCGGCGGGATGCACAAAATCTGGACGATGGACAACAAAGTGCGGGCAGCTATCCACCAATTGCAGCCGTACTACACTGGGCGCAACGATCTTCTCATCCTCAACGAACTCGCCCGTGTAGATAGGCACCAAAGCCTTCGCTTGATGGGCGGGTTCAATATGGAAGTCAGCTACGGCTGGTGCAAGCGGGGCACCCGCGACCCGTTCGAAATGGTTCCCGCAGACGTCCGGGAAACGCGCGTCACCTTCGGCGGGGACTTCGAACACGATGCAGTAATCGGCCATTTCCGATTCAACAAGCCGGAAATGGAGGTGTATTTCCAGGTTACTCCGTACGTAGCGTTCCGCGACGAGGGTATCGCACGGGGTGAACACGTCCTGCGCACCCTTACCGAAATGCATCGGCACATCGAACGTGTCGTCATCCCCAAGCTCGAACGGTACTTCTGAGTACGGGTCAGTTACCTAACCCACCTCCTGATGTACTGCCGTCGAGGGGATAAGACCGACCAAAATTTTTTAGGTACTATCACGATATATCGTGATATACTGCAATCCGAAGTCAAGTGGTGGCGGGCGCGAAGGAGGCGAGATGTACGGTCCGAACAGGATGGTTTACGCGGGCAGGCGGCAGGGACCTGCTTCGCCGATGTTGGTGGTGGCTCTGGTGGCTGGTGGAATCTTCCTGTTCTCAGCGGCGGGTTCGTTTCACTTCTTCCCGTTCATCTTTCTGTTCTGGATGATCCCTTTTCTCCTGATACCGGCGCTCGGGGCGTCCGTGAGGGGTGCGGCCGGGATGCTGGAGAGCCGGACGCGAGGGCCGGTCGAGGAGGAGCGGAAGGAGAAGGAGGTTCTGGGAGTGTTGGCGAGGAGCGGCGAGGTTACGCCGGCGCGGGTGGCGTTGGAGACTTCGCTGAGTGTGTCGGAGGCGGACCGGGTGCTCTCCAGGCTGGCGAAGGATGGGCATGTGGAGGTGCGCGCTCGTGAGGGGAGTCTGGGGTATGCGCTCTGGGAGCACGACCGCCGGGAGTTGACGGATGGATCTTAGTGCCGCGAGGCGGCGCTTACACAAGGAGGCACGTAGTATGTTTGGACGGCGGATGAAGAAGGGACCATTCGGGCCGGGGCCGTGGGGAGGGTTCGGGCACAATCCCAGGCAGCGGGGACGGATGTTCGAGAAGGGGGATCTCAAGTACGTCATCCTGGACCTGCTCGCGGAGAAACCCTCGCACGGGTACGAGTTGATCCGGGCCCTGGAGGAGAGGTTCCGGGGGATGTACTCGCCGAGCCCCGGTTCGGTCTATCCCACGCTGCAGTTGCTGGAAGATATGGGCTACGCGACCGCGAAGCAGCAAGACGGCAAGAAAACCTACGAGATCGCCGCCGAGGGAAGCAAATTCCTGGAAGAGAACCGGCAGCTGGTGGAGAACATCTGGGGCCGGGTCGGTGGAGGCTGGAGCCCCGAGATGGGGGCGGAGCTGCACGAGATGCGGCGCGAGCTGATGGGCCTCGGCAAGCTCTTCGGGCGTGAGATGCACGGCGGACGGTTGAACCAGGAGAAACTGCGCCGGATCCGAGCGGTAATCTCCGGCGCCGCCCGGCAGGTCGAGGAGATCATCGAGGAGCCGGACGACACCGGAGAAACGACCAGCGTCTAGGCCGTACCCGTCGAGTAAGATCGAAGAACACAGCGGTCGAGCTCTTGCATGGCTCATCGTGAGACAGAGGTTCCGTAGAGGAACAAAGGAGGGATTTGTGGTCCCGGACGCGCAAGCGAACGCGCAGGATGTAACCGCGCCAACGTCGCCCTGGCGCGGCTTCCACCACGTAGCTGTGGTCACCGCAGACCTGGGCGCGACCATCGCTTTCTATGAGGGCGTGCTTGGTATGCGTGTGGGGGAGGTGATCCAGAGGAATGCCCTGGGGTCCTCGGTGAGGCACTGTTTTATCCGGCCGGGTGTTGGCGAGACGTGGGGGATGCACTTCTTCGAGCAGCCGGATGCACGGTTGACTGCACCGCCGGTGGCCCTGGAGGACAGGCTGTCTTCCACGGTGCTCGGCTTGCAGCACATAGCGTTCGCCCTGCCCGATGAGGCGGCCGGAATCGCGCTGCGCGAACGTCTCGCGGAGCACGCCGTGCAAATGACGCCGATCGGCGACGTGGGGGGAATCCGCAATACGCTGTTCCTGGACAACAACGGGATGCTGCTCGAAGCGGCCTGGCCGAAGGCGTAAGTTCCGAAGCCGCCTTCAGCGAAGCGTCGGGTTGCTGCTCGGCGGTCAACACCTCGACAGCATTGCAACTCGTAACGGATACGCAACGCTTTTCAACGAACGTTCATCAAGAATTTACTTGCGGCTAACAGAGTGAACGCCGGGAGCGATTAGCATATTGGGGGTTCGGTGGGCGCGTTGCCCGCACTCGCCGGTTATAGAGGACGGCGTCTATAGCGTAAGGAGATGGCGTGATCGAGGGCGCAGCCGGATGTCTGGCCGTGTACGTGAGGAATATAGAGGAGTCGCTTCGTTTCTACGTGAGCGCTCTGGGGTTCGAGCGGCACGGCGGGCGTGAGGGCAGCGTGGAGATATCGCTTCCGGGAGCCAGGGCTGGGGCCGGTGCCTGGCTCAGGCTCGTGCAGCCGGAGGCGGCGGGGTTGCCTCTTAGCGTGATCGGGGGCGAGACGGGCGTCATCTTCCGCACGCAGGAGATGCAGGAGACCTACGAAGAGCTTCTGGAGCGGGGCGTGAGCTTCCTCTGCGAGCCGACCCTGCGACGCTGGGATCTCTCGGAGGCCCGGTTCACCGACCCGGACGGCAACAGGTTCCTGCTCGTCAAGGAGTGGGCGGCGAGCTAGCTGTCGCTGACCACTATTTAGAGCCCGCCATCGTCCACTCTGTCTCACGCATTTGCGTGAGATAAAAATCAGCCTTTTGTGCGATGTGCGCCCCGGCCACTACGGTGTAAGTTTATCTCGTCATGCAGAGAGCGGCGGGGAACGCGCCGCGGACGAGAGGAGTATGGAGATGCGGCGGACGACTATTGCCGTGGTGGCGGGGGCGTTGATGCTGACGATATTTGCCGGGGCGGCGCTTGCCGGTGTGTTCACCGGCACGAGTGGGCCGGACACCATCTGGGGCAGCGCGCAGGACGACACCATACAGGGGCTCGGAGGGAACGACACGCTGGAGGGTGGCTACGGGGAGGACTTCATCAACGGAGGTTCCGGCAACGACTTCGTAAACGGCGGCTACGGTAACGACAGGGTAAGCGGAGCTTCGGGGGCCGACAGGGTCTACGGCGGGGCGAACTCGGATCTTCTGACCGGCGGAGGGGGCAGGGACCTTATCTACGGCGGTTCCGGCGGCGACACGATAGACGCCACGGGCGACCGCGCCTCCGACCGCGTGGACTGCGGCACCGGTTTCGATACGGTCTTCGCCGATCCCTCGGACACCGTCCTTCTGAACTGCAACAGGGTCAACCCCGGCCAGTAGGGGCTCCTTCGTGCCGGGGATCGCGGAGCGTGTGTTCTCACGCATCCTCCGGACTCTCGCGTCCGTAGTATTCTCTGACGGATATCGAGATGGAGGCTGCGGTTTTGTTGGAGAGAAGTTTGGGACGGAAGTTCGGTCTTATAGTCGTGGGGGCGTTCTTCGCGCTCTTCGTCACGGCCTGCGGCGGAGGACAGGAAGAATCTCAAGGGAACGCACCGGAGAAGACAGGTCAGGAGTCCGGGACTTCCGCGACGGAGGATACGATGGCTTCCGGCGGAGCCTCCGAAGAGACGACCTCGGCGATGGAGGAGACCACTAAAGCGGACGGGGCTTACGACGCGAACGCGAAGGTTGGTCCGGAGGAGATCACGAACATGACGCCGGCCGACAGTAAGGAGCCGGACGATCCGCAACCGCTGCCGGAAAACCCGCCGGAGGGTGTAAAGACCTTCCCGGCCACGACGAACGAGACCGTGGACGGCAAGATAGATTACGCGCGGCGGCCACCGACGAACGGGGATCACGCCAAGCTGTGGCAGAACTGCGGGTTCTACTCGGAGCCCATAGACGACAGGACCGCCGTTCACAGCATGGATCACGGCGTCGTTTGGATCTCCTATAGTCCGGACCTCCCGGCTGGTCAGGTAGAGAAGCTCCGACCCTACGGCGACGAGGACTACGTCATAGTGAGCCCGTATCCCGGATTGCAAGCGCCCGTGGTCGTAACCGCCTGGCGTAACCAGCTACAGCTCGACGGCGTGGATGATCCCCGCCTGCGGCAGTTCGTGGACCAGTTTAGGAATAGCGAACTGGCGCCCCTCTCCGGGAATCGCTGCATCGACGGCGTTGGCGAACCGGAGTAGCGGCGTTTTGCGCGGACGTTTTACACGGCGGTTGCCGTCTGTGAGAATGCTTCCACAATAAGCCACAGAGGGAGCAGGAGAATGGGGACTACGGGAACCGATCACAGCGGCGAGGGAATACTCTCAGAGGAGTTGACTAGCAAGCGCGAGGAGATCGTGGAGCTTCTCAAGAAGGCTTACTTCATGGAGCTTGAGACTGTCATCAACTACGTGACGAACTCCACCAACCCCGACGGCGTGCGCGCCCAGCAGGTCAAGGAGTCTCTCATCCCAGATATCCAGGAGGAACTGGGACACGCCCAGAACTTCGCGGCCCGCATCAAAGAGCTTTATGGGACCGTACCAGGTTCGATGGAGTTCGTGGCGGAGCAGAGCTTCTTACAGCCGGCGGAGAATCAGGTGGACATCGTCCACGTCATAAAGGGCGTCATCGCGGCGGAGCGCGGCGCCATCGAGCACTACACCCACCTCATCGAGGTTACGGAGGGCGTGGATCAGGTAACGCAAGACATGGCCATCGAGATACTGCGCGACGAGCAGGGCCACATGCGTCTCTTCGAAGGCTTCCTCAAAGAGTACGCCGCCGAGGGTAAAGCCTAGTTAACGCTAGCCGGGCGCCGGCCTAACGCCAGCCGAGCGTCGCGAGGTCGAGCTTCTCGGCCTCTACGTCGGTGAGCGACCAACCTATGGCTCCGGCGTTCTGGCGGGCCTGGTGTTCGTTCTTCGCGCCGGGGATCGGGAACGCACCCTTGTGGGTGATGAGCCAGTTCAGCGCGACCTGCGCGGGCTCCTTGCCGCGCGCCGCGCCGATCTCGCGCAGTATCTCCACCACCGGCTCGATCTTCCGCAGGTTCTGCTCCCCGAAAGCCCGTCCCGCCCGCCGCACGAGCCCCGAGGGTTTGACGCCGGGCCGGTACTTGCCGGTGAGCAAACCTTGCGCGATGGGGCTGTAGGCGATGAGCGTTACACCCAGCTCGCTGCAGGCGTCGAGGACGCCGTTCGTCTCCGGGGCGCGGTTCAGGAGGCTGTAGTGGACCTGGTTCGACACGAGCTGGATGCCGTGCGAGGCGAGACGTTCGTGCGCCCGGCGCATCTGGGAGACGTTATAGTTGCTGACGCCAACGTTGCGGACCTTGCCCTCTTTCACGGTCTCGGCGAGAGCGTCCATCAAGGACTCTATCTTCAGGAGGGGGTTCGGGAAGTGGATCTGGTACAGGTCAATCGTCGGGATGCCGAGCCGCTCCAGGCTCGCGTCAACGGCTTTGATCAGTGAACGCGGGCTCAGGCGCTGGGGGAGTGGGGCGAACTTGGTGGCGATGACCGGCGTGTTCTCGAAGCCGCCTTCACGCAACAACTCGCCGATGATCCTCTCGGAAGCACCGCTGCCGTAGATCTCCGCCGTGTCCACGAAGGTTACCCCGGCCGCCATGCTGGCCCGGAACGCCTCTCCAACGTCCTGCCGGCCGTAGTCCTTGCCGTAGCCCCAGAGCCGCGTCGTACCCCAGGCCCACGCACCCACGCCCAGCGGCGCGACGTCTAGCTCGTCTGCCAGTCCGACCGAAACTTCATCCCGCATACAACCCTCCTGTCAGTGGCTTCGAGACAGAGGGTATCTTATGCAGCCTTCCGGCGAGCAGGTTCAGGGGGTTAGCGGTACGGGGACTCCGTTGGTCTCGTCGTAGATCAAGACCTGCCCGTCTCGCACCCGGAACTTCCGCAGCACCTCGCGGCGGGTGTTCTTCGGGTCTGACTCCTTTATGCCGCTGCCCCGGTTCTCGTTGTCCGGTGTTATCGGGACGACGCGCGTCATGGTGCAGAGGATGGAGTCCTTCGTTACCTCCATCAGGTTGTAGCCGTGGTCGTTGGAGTTGAAGTACTTTATGTGTGGGTTGCTGGCCGTCACGGCGGCGGTGAACTGGTTGGCGTCCGGCGCGGGGGCGGCGCCGAAGCCCATCGATCCTATCTCCGTTAGGTTCGATGAGGTTATGGAGCCGCAGATCAACTCGACGCCGACGGGACGGTTCGCGCCGGTGCTCGTCGGGTCGTCGTAGTTCTCTTTGATATAGCCGGCGATGTAGGAGTGGATGTCGCCGGTGATGGTAACGAAGTTCCGCACGTTTTTGTCCCGGATCTCCTGCGTGATCCTGCGCCGCTCGGCCTGGTAACCGTCCCACTGATCGAGCGTGATGTACACACCCTCGGGGGCCGCGGCGGGGTCGAGGGTCGGGAACAGGTTGCCCGCTCCGAGGTAGGTGTTAGCCACCTTGTTCTGCATGAACGTTACCTCGTTGCCCCAGACCTTCCACCTCTTGGTGGAGTTGGTCATCTTGTTGAGGAAGTAGCCGAGCTGGGCGGGACGGGGAAGACCGTCCGGGGCGGTGCGCGTTCCGTCGCCGAGCATGGTGCGCCCCGGCGCTTCCTCGGCGCCGGTGCCGGGCGTCAGGTAGCGGTCCTGGGTCTCGTTGCCCGCGGGGGGACCGTCGCGGTAGAGACGCTGGTCGGTCATCACGAGCTGCATGAGGTTGCCGAAATCGAACGAACGGTAGATGACGATCTCGTCCAGCGGGCCTTTGGCCGCGTTGTAGGACACGCCGACCGCGTTGAATTCCGCCCAGGCGCGGGTTGCGGCCTCGCGCCGCCGGGGGTTGCGGTTCGGGGTGGCCTGGGTGCCGCCTTCGTCGGGGGCGTAGATCTGGTAAGCGTCGTTAGCGAACTCGTGATCGTCCCAGACCTGGATCATGGCGCACTTCTCATGCACCATCTGCAGGTTCCTGTCCGTCCGGTACTTCTTGTACGCGAAGCGGTAGTCCTTGAGCGTGAGGCACTCCTCGCCGCCGTCTGGGAACCTGAACTGCCGCGGCGGCGGGCCGCCGCCCTGGAACGAATCCGAGCTTACGGTCTCGTACATGTAGTCGCCGAGGTGGACGATGAAGTCCAGCTCGCCCTCGCGCGCCAGGTGATAGTAGGCGTTGTAGTAGCCGTTGGTGTAGTCCTGGCACGACACGAAGCCGAACCGGAGCTTCGAGATATCCGCTCCGGGCGCCGGGAGCGTCTTGAAGTGGCCGGTCCTGCTCTTCTCACCGTTGTAGATGAAGCGGTAGCGGTACTTGCGGAACGGCTTGAGGTCGCGGCGCTGGACCTGCACCTTGACGGTGTAGTCCCGGCTCCGGTCCGTCCTCGCCACGCCGCGCACGAGAGGCCGCTTGAACTTGGTGTCGCTCTCGCGGGCGATCTCGTAGGCGACCTTCACGCTGCGTTGTTTCGGGGCGGCGATCCTGGTCCACAGCACGATGCCGTTGGGACGGGGGTCTCCCGAGGCGACACTCTGCGGAAAACGGCGCGGGTTGAGTCTCTTTACCGCGAACAACTCCTCCGCTTCGGCGGCCTCGATCCCGATACCGCCCGGCACCGCCGTCCCGGCCCACACCGCGACGCTCGTCGCCAGCGAGTACTTCAAAAAGTCCCGCCGATCCACGTAGAAATTGCTCGCGTCGTCTCTCGTGCCGCCGTGTTCGCTCAAGGGTCTCTCCGCTTCTGTGTTCGGAATGTCTGTTGTGGGTTGGTCGAAGAGAACTACGCTCCGAACCACGAGCAGTCTAGAAGATGGCGTGGTCGGGTGGGTTAAAGGCACGTAAATTGTCGGTTAAATTCACCGGCTAAAGTCGTGGAGGCCGGGCGTTCGACCGTCTGGCGGCGGTCGGCCGGATGGCACTCAGCAACTACCTGGCTCAGAGTGTCATCATGACGGCCGTGATCTACGGTCTCGGACTCTACGGCGCGGCGTCGGCCGGTCTGGCGGTCGCGCTGATGATCCTGGTCTGGACGCTGGAGCTGCTCTGGAGCCGACCGCTGCTCGCGAGATTCCACCACGGCCCCGCCGAGTGGCTCTGGCGGCGACTCTCCTACGCCCGCAAGGTCTAGGGGGCCCGACCCGGCCGCCGGCGGTGTCACGTAAATTTAAACCACATTTTCCAGCAATTTAACCAAAGGTTCGAACCGAAACTCTAATATCCGGCGATGTCTATGTTTGGGATTCTCGCGCCGGCCGATCTTGATTAAGAAAGGTGTAGGCGACCGGGATAATC
>CALMWA010000131.1 GCA_937873125.1 uncultured Actinomycetes bacterium
CGCCCGTGTAGAGCCAGCCGTTCCGCAATGTAGCGGCCGTCTCCCCGGACATCTGCCAGTAGCCCTTCATGCCCTGCGGGCCCTTGATGATCAACTCGCCCGGCTCCCCGACCGGCATCTCCCGCTCGCCGGTCTCTACGTCCACTATCCGCGCGTCGGTGCTCGGTACGGGCACGCCGATGCTCCCCTCGCGTCCCGCGCCGGTGAACGGCGGGTTGAAGTGCGTAACCGGAGAAGCCTCCGAGAGTCCGTAACCTTCGAAGAGCGGACATCCGGTCTTCTCCTCGAAGGATCGCTTGAGGTTCACGGGCAGGGCCGCGCCGCCGGAGTTGTAGGTCCTGACCTCTCCAAACCGGTTCCGCAAGAGATCCACGCCGCTGCTGTTGAGCGCCATGAACATCGTCGGTACGCCACTGAACATTACGGGCCGGTTCTCCCGGACGAGGTCTATGACCTCCTGCGGGTCGAAGCGCGGTAAGAGTAGCTGGTTCAGGCCCTGCCGGATGCCGAAGAGCATCACGCACGTCAGGCCGAAGATATGGAACATCGGGAGGATGCCCATGATCTTCTGGTTGTTGGAGAACGCGCCGGGGTCATCTATGAAAAGGTCGAGAGCCTGCTGCACGTTCGCCACCAGATTGCGGTGCGTGAGCATCGCGCCCTTCGAAACGCCCGTCGTGCCGCCCGTGTACTGCAACGCTACTACGTCCTCGGCGAGGTCTATCTCCACCTCTGGCGCAGGACCAACATCCCGGCCCAGGAAGTCACCGAAGCTCTGATGACCGGGCTCCAGGCCCGCCGGCTCGCCCTTGAAGTCCACGACGATCACGGTCTTCAAGCTCGACGCTGGGAGAACGGACTTTACGCGCTCGTACATATCCGAGTAGACGACGATGGTCTCCGCGCCGGAGTCCTTGAGTATGTGCTCTATCTCCCGCTCCACGTACATCGGGTTTAGCTGGGTGACGATGCCTCCGAGCTTGACGACCCCGAAGAAGGATATGACGTACTGCGGACAGTTCGGGAGCATCAGCGCGACCCGGTCGCCCTTCTTCACGCCGCTGGCGGCGAGTGAGGCGGCCATTTTCTCGGCGAGAGCGAGGAGGCGCAGGAAGGAGAACTCGGTACCGTAGAACGTCAGGGCGGTCTTGTCACCGTGGCGCTCGGCGGAGTTGCGAAAAAAATCGTAGATCGAACCGGGGAATATCTTCGTCTCTGCTTCCGCCTTGCCCTTGTATACCGCTAGCCACGGCTTTTCGGTGCTGAACATGAGACCTCCTTTGTGGTCGCCGGAACGCTCCGGCGCATGTTTCCCCGGTTGCGCCTATCTAACCGTAAATGATACAGGTCAAACCGGCCCCGGACCTGCCGGGCTCAGACTATGGGATCTCCACGTTTCTCGAAGATCCTGAACGTCCCCGTCCCCATCGCGACCAGGTTCCCCTCCCCGTCGCGGACCTTCGCCTCGACCGTCGCGATGCGGCGCGTCCGGTGAACTACCTGGCTCTCGCACACGATGCGTCCCTCCCGCACCGCCCCCAGAAAGCTGACGTTGAGCGCGATGGTGGCCGTACGCAATCCCACCAGAGCCGCCACCGAGAGACCCATCGCGTTGTCTATGAGCGAGGCGTAAACACCCCCGTGCAGCGTGCCGTTACCGTTGAGGTGTATGTCCTCCACGTCAATGTGGCAGACGGCCCGTCCCTTCTCCACCTCCTCGACCTTGGACTTGATATACCGCGAGAACGTAACCTTCTCGTCGAAATACCGTGCCAGACGAGTCAATTGCTCCCTGTCCAATGCGCCTTCCGTCTCCATGCCATCTCCCATCTACGATCAGCCACCGTATACCAGAAATCCGACCTCGCCGGATGCTACCGTATCGTCGTCCCGCCGGGCGTACACATCGCAAATATATAGACACCCCTCCTCAATATCCTCCGTCCCGCTCACCCTTCCGCCGACGTGCAATATGTCGCCCAGGAACACCATCCCGGAGAAGCGGCTGCGGAACGTCTTCACGTAACCGTACTCCAGATAGGGTGAGAATAGGAGCCCCATCGTCGCGACGGTCAGCATCCCGTGGGCGATAATGCCTGGCAGCCCAGCCTCTTCGGCTGCTTCGTCTATCGTGTGGATAGGGTTGTAGTCTCCCGACGCCCCGGCGTACTTTATGAGCTGCAGGCGGTCCACGGGCGGCAGCGTCCGCTCTGTCAGGTCATCCCCGGCGTTCCAGTCCGGCGCGCTGCTCACGCCTCGATCCCCTTCCTAACAATCTCCGTCACGACCACGACGTCGTCCATAGTGAAGGCGAGATCTCCCTCCGGGCTCTCGCCGGCCCGCTCGAAGATCAGGAAGCCGAGCAACCCCCGCCGACTCTCCTTATCGTAGGAATCTTTCAACTCCATGCTGCACAGAATCTCCTCCCCGACGAAGAGCGGGCGCTCGTAGACGAGCCGGAACTCGCCGTGGATGAGGCCCGCCGTCGGCAGCGCGAGCCCGTCTATCTCGCCGTAATCGAAGGTGCGCGGGAAGGTCGGCGGCGCGAGCAGGCGTCCGTAGTGGCTCGCTTTCGCGGCGTCCTCGTCCGTGTAGAGCGGGTTCGGGTCGGCGATGGCCTCGGCGAACTTGCGAACAGCCCTGCGTTCGACCAAATTCTTCACCGGTTTGGAGCGCCGGCCAACGAACTGCTCGTAGAGCACTAGTCTCTCGGTCCGCCGGCGACGTATAAGACCTGTCCGCTCACGAACCCGGCCTCCTCGGAGGCGAAGTACAGGATCGCCGACGCAACGTCCTCCGGCCGTCCGCCGCGCCCGACGGGGATGTTCTCGATCCTCGCCGCCACGAAGTCCTCCCAGTCCACGCCCATACGCTCCGCCGTAGCGCGGGTCATCTCCGTCTCGATGAAGCCGGGGGCGACGGAGTTGACGGTGACGCCGTAGCGGCCGAGCTCGATGGCGAGGGTCTTGGTGAAGCCCTGGAGCCCGGCCTTCGCCGCCGAGTAGTTGGCCTGGCCGCGGTTGCCTAAAGCGCTGGTGGAGGAGACATTGACGATGCGGCCGTAGTTACGCTCGACCATGTGCTTCTGGGCGGCACGGCTGCACATGAACGCGCCGGTGAGGTGTACGTTCAGGACCGTACGCCACTCATCGTCGTCCATCTTGAACAGGAGGTTGTCCCTGGTAACGCCCGCATTGTTGACCAGGATGTCCAGCCGCCCGTAGCGCTCGACGATCCTGCCTACGGCGGTCTCGACCTCCGTGCGGCTGGTAACGTCCACCCGGCTGGCGAAGGCGTCCATGCCGCCGTCCACCAGATCCTTCGCCGCGATGGAAGCGCCTTCGAGGTCCACATCCGTCAAACACACCCTCGCGCCCTCCCTGGCGAACCGGGCCGCCGTCGCCCGCCCGAGACCGCGTGCCGCGCCGGTCACCATCGCCACCCTGCCTTCGAGCCTGCCCATCCGGTCCCTCCCTAGTCTACGTCGTAGTCGTAGAAGCCCCCGCCGGTCTTGTGGCCGAGCCTGCCGGCCCGAACCATCTCCTTGAGGATGCGCGGCGGGTTGTAGTATGACTCGTCCAGTTCGTCGTGGACGTAGGTGGTTACGTCCAGGGCCACGTCCAGGCCGATAAAGTCTCCCAACTCGAACGGCCCGATGGGGAAGCCGAGACCTTTTTTCACCAGCAGGTCTATGTCTTCCTTGCTCGCCACGTCCTCCTCCAGAAGCCGGCAGGCCTCTATGATCATGGGCATCAGGAAGCGGTTCGCCACGAAGCCCGGCACGTCCTTTTGCACGACTATCGGCAACTTGCCGAAGGAAGTTATGAGCGCTTTCGCACGCTCTACCGTCTCCTCGCTCGTGAGGAGGCCGCGGGGTATCTCGACGGCCTCGCGCACCGGCGGCGGGGTAAAAAAGTGGGTGCCGCAGACTCTCTCGGGGCGCCCCGTGGCGGAGGAGAGGTCGGTTATGGAGATGGAGGAGGTGTTGGTGAAGATGCAGGCGTCGGGCGCGAGCAGGGCGTCGAGGGCGGCGAAGGCTTCCTTCTTGGGCGCGACCTTCTCGACGATGGCCTCTATAACGGCCTCCGAGTCCTTCAGGTCGTCCACGAGGGTCGTCCAGTGGATGCGGTCGTAATGGGCGGCTGCTTCGTCCTCGGAGAATGCTCCCCGGTCGGCGAAGCGCGAGAGGCCCTGGCGGACATAGACCTGCGCCCGTTCCAGGGACTCGACCGTCGCGTCGCAGGCGACGACTTCGTAGCCGGATTGGGCGGCGAGCTGGACGATGCCGGCGCCCATCGTGCCGGTGCCGAGAACGCCTATCCTGCCGGTCGCCTCCACTAAATATCTCCTGTCCGGGAGAGGTCGTGGGCGTGCAGGATCAGGGTGCAAACGCACTTGTCGAAGTTGGCGAAGCGCTCGTCCCTGGTCTGGCCGTTACGCCAGCGGACGTAGATCTGCTGCAGGATCCCGGCGAGCTTGAAATACCCGAAGACCACGTACCAGTGCATGTCCGAGAGGTCGCGCCCACTTTTTTCGGCATAGCGCTCGACGAACTCTCGGCGCGTCACGAAGCCTGGCGTGTCCGTAACAGTCGGCAGGACTCGCTTCAGGTCATCCGAATCCGAAGGTTCGATCCAGTACGTCAGTGAGACGGCGAGGTCGAAGAGGGGGTCCCCGATGGTCGCCATCTCCCAGTCGAGTACGGCGCGGACTTCGGTCAGGTCGTCGGGATTGAGGACGAGGTTGTTCAGCTTGTAGTCGTTGTGGATGATGGTCGGCCGGGGGCTCTCGGGGATGTCTCGGACGAGCCAATCCGTGAGTGGACCGACCTCCTCTATCTCGTCGGTCTTCGCCTTGTCGTAGCGGGAGATCCAACCGTGAGTCTGCCGCTCCAGGAAACCTTCCGGCTTGCCGAGATCCCCCAGCCCCGCCTCCCACGGGTCTACGGCGTGGAGCTCCACCAGCGTGTCCACGACGGTGTGCGAGATGCCGCGACACAACTCCTCCGTCGGCTCGACGCCTTTCGGGAACGAGTCGTCTATGACGACGCCCTCGCGCCGCTCCATGACGTAGAACGGAGCGCCGATGACCGACTCGTCGTCGCAGAAAAAATACGGTTTCGGCGCGAGCGGATAGGCGGCTTCGAGCATCCTCAGGATACCGGACTCCCGGCCCATATCGTGCGCCCTCGGGGGGATCGGACCGAGCGGCGGACGCCGGAGCACCCCCTCCCAGTCTCCGATCTTGAGCAGGAACGTCAGGTTGGAGGCGCCGGATGGGAACTGCCGCACCTCAAGATCCCCCTCGGGCAAATTTTCTATATGCTCCCGCAGATAGCGTTCGGCGGTATCGAGGTCAAAGCCCTCTCCTTCACGAATTTTTATCGTCTCAGACATACCTGCGGTCCCTCCCTATTCGGTATCGGAAACTTTCAGCGGTGGGCTGTCTTGCGGCTCACCTGCGCGACGTAGCTTCCCCTCCACGACCTCCGGGACGGTTTCACTCGCCCCGATGTCCGCGACGAACTCGAAGGCGTCCATCCGGTCGTTTCTAACGAACCAGCGTCCGGCCCGGCTCTGCTTCAGCGGTCCCTCTATCTTCCCCGCGTAGCGCTCCATGAAGTCCAGGGCGAGCCAGGCTGCGTCGTTCAGCTTCCAGCCGTCGGTGTGCATGTGAGAGAGGATCGTGGCCGCTCCGAGAAAGTCTTCGATCGTGAAGCGTCCGGCAGAACCGGCGCAGATCAGGTAAATAGAATCAGTACTGGAGGCTTCGAGGTGGCGGGCGACGGCCGGAGCATTGCGGAGGTTCCCCACCAATACACGCTGCGCTCCGGCGGCGTCGGCGATGGCGCGGGT
Organism: uncultured Actinomycetes bacterium; assembly: GCA_937873125.1. Classification (GTDB taxonomy): domain Bacteria; phylum Actinomycetota; class Rubrobacteria; order Rubrobacterales; family Rubrobacteraceae; genus JACDDK01. The sequence goes on from CALMWA010000131.1 coordinate 5,856, forward strand.
GCCGTTGGTGGTCACGAAGATGACGTCCTTGTTTGCGACTACTTCGGGGGCGTACTCTTCTGGGAAGGGGCCGTGATCGTAGCCGTCTATCCGGGCAGCGTCCTGCTCGCCGCCGCGCAGGAGTGAGGATGTATCAAGCTTCGCTCTCACACGGTCGGCTTCTTCCAGGCTCTCGACCGGATACACGCCGCGAGCACCGTTCTCCAGGATGGTCAGCAAGGTCGTCGTAGCCATGAACACGTCGAAGACCACGGCCGTCGCGCCGGGGAGACGCTCCGGCACTATCTCCTGCCGGGTCATCAGCACTCTGAGCCGCCTCACCACGAAACCACCCGCGCGGATCTCCCTCACCTCGCCGCCGCAACCCGCCCAATCTTACAGAAGCCGGAGGCCCGTCGCACGGAACGCCGGCGTGTACGGGATTCCGATCCGGGAGTAGAATGACCGGGTCAGACCGCGTCCCGAGGAGAGATTGGGGATGGCTTCGATAGAGCGAAAGCGAAGCGAGGGAGAAGGCCGGGAGCGCCGCGGTGGAAACCCGTACCTCTACCTGACGATGGGGATCGGTTTCGTGCTGGCGGCGGTGATGATCATCTTCACCACCGGAGCAGCCGTGTCGGGTATCGGATTCGTGATACCAGCCGCCATCTTCCTCGGGCTGAGCCTGAACGAATTTCAGAAGCAGCGGAGCACCCTCCCGAGACCGGCCAACAAGGAGCGCGAGCTGCTCTCCGCCATCCGGGATAACGGCGGCACTATAACCCCCGCTGAGGCCGCGATGGAGACCACGCTTACGGTCCGCGAAGCCGACGCGATGCTCACGGAGTTGGCGAGCGGCGGTCACGTCATGGTCGAGCGACGCAACAGCGCCCTGTTCTACTCACTGCCGAGCCGCGAAGACCCGGCCCTCGAAGGCTAGAGCGTGGCCCAAGTCCCACCCGAAGCTCTGGACGCTCTGGCTCGGGAGATCACGGAGAGACTGGAAGCTGTAGTGCCTGCCGGAGCCTCACCGGAGGCCGGCATCACTGGTGTCCGCTCCAAGCTGGAAGCCCTCGTAAACCAGCCGGGAGGGGGGTTGCGGGACAACGTGCTCATCGCCGCTCACGCTATTCTGTCGCACGTTCAGGACGAGATCGCGCGAGACCTGAAGACGGGATGGCCTCGCCCGGCCGGCGGAGTGGCGGGGACGCGGAACCGGGGTGAAGACCTGCCGTGGGGCGAGGCGGAGATCTCCTCGGGTATGCTGCGCCTGTGGTACGGAGAGAAGGACAACGCGGCGTTGGAGTTGCCGCCCATCTCCCTTCAAATGCTGGAGGGTTACGGCCGGGTTTAGCAGCGTCGGTTTAGCAGCGTCGGTTTTGCAGGGTCACTCTCGTTTAGCATAATCTCATCCTCCAGGCGCTCTTGTATCGCGAGCGACTCGCCCCGATGTCATTCTAGCGGGCGGCCTCGAATGGGTTCAGAAGCCGTACTCCGGTGCGGGCGACGTCGCGGGTGTTGCGGGTCACGAAGGTCATGTTCCGCACTTTCGCCGTGGCCGCCATCAGTCCGTCCACTATCGGTACGGGGTCCGGGACGCTCATACGTCCCCACTCGTTGGCGGTTTCGGCGTCAACGGGGAGAACCCTGTCTGCGTAGTCGCTCAGGACGGTAGTAAGCCAGGCTTCATAAACTTCGGCCTGCTGGGGATCCCGCCGCTTCAGCCGCTCTATTCCGCGACGGACCTCCCCGACCACGAGCACGCTGAGGTACAGGTCGGCGGCGGGCGCCGAGGAGATCCAACGCTTCACCCCCTCGTCGCCCCGAGGCTTGTGCGTCTACGAGAGGACGTTGGTATCCAGCAGGTATTTCACTCTACAACTCGATGTCTCGCGGCGTTTCTTTCGGCCGCTCCAGGTCGAGCACGCTCAGGTCCGGCGCGCTCATCAAGAACTCCTTGAAGTCCATCTTCTGCTCACGACCGATCATGCGCCGGTACTCCTCCGCCGGCACCACCACGACGACCTCCTCACCGTGGCGCGTTACAACCTGCGGCCCCTCCGTCCGCGCACGCCGCACCAACTCGCTGAACCTCTGCTTCGCTTCCTGTAACTGCCAACTCATGCCACTCATCCACCTGATTCTGTCTAGTCTGGACAGACTATATAACACGGCGTCGGGGAGCGCGGTGCGGCAGGATCACTAGGCTTTCGACTCTCCCGCGGCGGTGTCTTCGCTGAGGGTCTTCTCGCCCTCATTCTTGCCCTCGGGGGCGTACTCTTCGATGACCTGGTTCATCTCCGCGCCGAGCAGGAGGATGTACGTGGTGTAGTAGATGTAGAGCATCAGGATGGCGACACCGGCGAGGGTGCCGTAGCTGGCGCTGTAGGACTTGCCGCCCATGTTATTGACGTAGAGCGAGAACGCCAGGGAGAAGAGGAGCCACAGGATCACGGCGACGATCGAGCCGGGGCTCACGTAGCGGAAACGCTGCTCCACGTCCGGGGAGAAATAGTAGACCAGGGCGAAGGCCAGCAAGACTACGCACACGAGGACCGGCCACTGCACGATGATCCAGAGTAACTCGAAGACCTGTCCGAAGCCCACTATCCCGGCCACCAGGGAGGCCAGTTGCGGGCCGAACACGACGAGCACGAGGGCGGAGATCAAGAGGACGGCGACGAGCAGGGAGAGGAAGATGGAGATCCCGTAAACCTTCCAGAACGGCCGCGCCTCGTCCACCTCGTACATCACGTTCATCGCCTCCATGACCGACCGGAACGCCCCCGAAACCCCCCACAACGCGAAGAGTATGGAGATGATCGCCCCGATGGTAAATGTGTCCTTGGCCTTGTTGTCCGCGATGGTAAGGAGTTGGTCTTCGAGGAACTTCGTCGCGCCTTGCGGCAGTACGCCGGAGGCGGAGTCCAGCAGCCGGGGCAACAACTCCGACGACCCGAAGAGCCCGAGCAGCGAGAGCAGGAACACGAAGAACGGGAAGAGCGCGAAGAGTCCCTTGTAGGTGAGGTTGCCGGCGAAGGCCGCGAGGTGGTCCTCCCCCGCCTCCTTGAACGTCCTCTTGAGCAGGTCCACAAGTCCGAGGCGGCCTCGGGTCAGGGGCACGTCAACCTCGTTGCCCGTCTGCTCCGCCTTCTTTACCAACCTGCTGCCGGGGATCTTCACGGCGCCCTCCCTGATAGCGCTGCCTGCAATACCCGCAATTTATACCCAATCCGTCGGGAGAGCCAGAGGACTCGAAGATTCAGTCCCCGGCTCTCCCGGCGTCGAGCTGGTGAGTTGCGAGGGTCAGACCGACTCGACGACCATCGCTATCCCCTGGCCGCCGCCGATGCAGAGGGTGGCGAGGCCGTACTTCTTCTCCCGGCGCTTCAACTCGTAGAGGAGAGAGAGCAGGATGCGTCCGCCGCTCGCCCCGATCGGGTGTCCGAAGGCGACCGCGCCGCCGTTTACGTTGACCTTCTCCCGGTCGAGACCGAGCTCCTCCTCGCAGGCGAGGTACTGGGCGGCGAAGGCTTCGTTCAGCTCGATCAGGTCTATGTCGTCCACCGTGAGGTTCGCCCGCTTGAGCGCGAGCCGCGAGGCCGGGACCGGTCCTATCCCCATGATGGTCGGCTCGACCCCCGCGACCGCCCAGCTCACGATGCGTCCCATCGGCGTCAGGTTCTCCTCGTCAACCGCTTCCTCGGAGGCGACGACGAGCATGGCCGCGCCGTCGTTGATGCCGCTGGAGTTTCCGGGCGTTACCGTGCCGCCGTCCTTCTTGAAGGCGGGCCGGAGCTTGGAGAGCCCTTCCTGCGTCGCGCCCTCGCGGATGTGTTCGTCCTTGTTGATCTCGACGGTCCCCTTGCGGGTCTCAATGGTGATGGTCACCATCTCGTCTTCGAGGCGTCCGCTCTGGGTGGCGCGCGTCGCCTCCTGGTGGCTGCGGGCGGCGAAGGCGTCCTGGTCTTCGCGCGTTATACCGTACTTCTCCGCCAGGTTCTCCGCCGTTACGCCCATGCCGCAGCCAGCGCGGTTGTCGGCCAGAGCCTCGCTCAGGGTGTCCACCAGCACGTCCGGCCCCATCCGCACGCCCCAGCGCGCCTTGCGCGAGACGTAGGGAGACTGGCTCATGTTCTCCGCGCCGCCGGCCAGCCCGACCTCCGACTCGCCGAGCTTGATGGACTGGGTGGCCGAGACGACGGCCTGAAGTCCCGAGCCGCAGAGACGGTTCAGGGTGAAGGCCGGGGTCTCTATCGGGACGCCGGCGTCGAGGGCGACGTGGCGGGCCAGATAAGGCGCGCCCTCGTGGGTCTGGATCACGTTCCCCATCACCACGTTGTCCACCTTCGAAGCGTCTATCCCCGAACGCTCGATCGCGCCCTTCGCCGCCGCCACACCCATCTGCTGCGAAGTAACGTCCTTCAGACCACCTCCGAAGGAACCGAAGGCCGTCCGGGCCCCGTCTATGACGAATACATCTCTCATGCTTCTCCTCTCCACTTCACTTCTTGATTCCTACCCACGACTCCAGGTCGTCCGAGTGTATACGTCCCCGCCTATCCCTCGTATACGGTCTTGAGTATAGGGTATCCAACTGCCCGCATCACCGTTACACGAACGTCCCTCACAACGTTACCGCGACGCGGATAGGGTTCTCTATCTTCTCGTGCAGGTACTTCAGGGCCGTATTCACCTCCTCGAGTGGGAAGGTGTGGGTGATCGACTCTTCGAGCTTCAGTTTACCGGAGGCGGAGAGTTCGACGAGCTGCTCGATGCCGCGCTTCGTGAAGCCGTAGGAGCCCAGGAGCGCTATCTGTTTGCGAACAAACACCGTCGGCGGAACGATATGGATCGGGTCCGGCCCGAGTCCCACGATCACGACCCTGCCGCCCATCACCACCGACTCCACGCACTGCGAGATCGTCTGTTGAAGCCCGACGAACTCGGCGGCCACGTCCACGCCGAGCCCGCCCGTCGCCTCCAGGATAGCCTCGACGGGCTGCGTCTCTGCGGGGTTGATGGTAAGGTCCGCGCCCATGTTCCGGGCGCGTTCGAGCTGGTCGTCGCGCGGGTCCACGACGATAACCTTCGCGGCGCCGAGGAGGCGTGAGATCTGAATTGCGTGCAACCCGAGGCCCCCCGCCCCGAAGATGGCGACCGTCTCGCCCGCTCGCAACGCGACCCGTTCGGTCATCGCGTAGAACGGCGTCGCCACCGCGTCCGTGATGATCGCGCCGACCGTAAACGGCACGCTCTCCGGCAACCGCACCAGGTTTTTGGCCGGGACCACCAGGTACTTGGCGAGAGCCCCTTCCCGCTGGATGCCGAGTATCTTACGGTTTAGGCAGATATTGGGAAATCCCATCACGCAGTTTTGACACGAGCCGCAGAAGAGACCCGGCACGACGCAGGCCCGGTCTCCCTCCTCCCAGCCCTCGACCCGCCTGCCCGTCGCGGCGACCACACCCGCCGGCTCGTGGCCCAGCGTGATCGGCTTGAACGCCGTCGGCGTCACGCCCTCGAAGACGATGTGTACGTCCGAGCCGCAGAGCCCGGCGGCCTTCATCTGGAGCAGGACCTCGTCTTCCTGGATCTCGGGTACGGGGATCTCCTCCAGCCGCAAAGGCTCGTTTACCTCGTAGAAACGGGCCGCCGTCATGCTCGTCGGCGCCATGCGCCCTCCTTCCGATGAATCGGTGTATCAGCCCTCTCCGAAGACCTACTTCGTCTCCGCCATCTTCTGCTGCTCCTTCTCCTGAAGCTCGCGCCACAGGATCTTGCCGGACCCGCTCTTCGGCAGAGCTTCCGTGAACTCCACGCTCCGCGGGTACTTGTAGGCGGCTATCTCCCCCTTCGACCACTCGATAATCTCCTCGGCCGTCGTGTCCTCGCCTTCGCGCAGCACCACGAAAGCCTTCGCGGTCTCGCCGCGCTGCTCGTCGGGGATGCCGATGACACACGCCTCCTGGATGGCCGGGTGCTTGTAGAGCCTGGACTCGACCTCCGAGGGCCACACCTTGTAGCCGGAGGCGTTGATCATGCGCTTGAGGCGGTCCACCATGAAGAAGTACCCATCCTCTTCGTAGACCGCGATGTCGCCTGTCCTGAAGAACCGCTGGCCATCGCG
>CALMWA010000132.1 GCA_937873125.1 uncultured Actinomycetes bacterium
GGCTACCATTTAATATTCTTTTCTATACAATCTTGCAACTGCATGATCCCGCGTGGCCGAGATCTCATAAAGAGAAGCTTGCCGCGAGGGCCGTATAGAAGTCCCAGAGAGGTGATGGAATGAATTCGAGGAACGGATGTTGACGGCGGAACACGTGCGGATAGCGGGCGTGGTGATCGCGCTGCTGTTCGCGGCGTACGGTATTTTCGCGTACCGGCGCGGCGGGTGGAGCCGGTTCGACCTCCTACTCTCCCTGCTCATAGCCGCCGGGGTCGCAATCGTCTCGTTCGTGCCGCAGGTTGGCGAGGTCTTCGTTAGGCTCTTCGGGCTGGAGAGCCGGGCATTCGCCCTCCTCTCTTTTGCCATCTTGCTGCTCTTCGGGCTGTTTCTGTACTTGCTGGGACAGGTGCGGGAGAACAGCCGCCGCAATGGTGAGATCGTAACCGGCCTCGCCGTGCGCCAGTACGAGGAGAGCTACCTCACCGCGCGCGAGAAGATCGAGGGCCATCCCGGCGAGGTCTTGATCATCGTCCCGGCCTATAACGAGGAGGGCGGCATCCAGGGCGTGTTGCGCCGCATCCCCAGCGAGGTCCTGGGCCACGAGGTGAAGACCGTGGTCGTGGACGACGGCTCGACCGATGCGACGGCGGCCCTCGCCCAGGCGGAGGGCGTCCCGGTCGTCACCCACGTCGTCAACCGGGGGCAGGGAGACGCCTTGCGGACGGGATTCGCCATCGCCATGAAAGAAGCGGCGGAGATCGTCATAAACCTCGACGCCGACGGGCAGTACAAGCCGGAGGAGCTAGACCGTCTCGTAAAGCCGATTATCGAGGGTGAGGCGGACTTCGTGCTCGGCTCGCGGTTCATGGGCTTCTACGAGGAGGCGGGGAGTGTGCGGCACATCGGGGTGGTGTTCTTCTCGCGCCTGATCTCGCTGCTCACCGGCGTGAAGGTCTCGGATTGCACGAACGGCTACCGCGCTATACGGGTCTCGGAGCTTCACAAGCTGAACCTGCGCGAGGACCGCTTCAACGCCAACGAGATCATCCTCGAAGCCCTGAAGAACAAGCTGCGCTTCGCCCAGGTTCCCGTCTCGATGATGAGCCGGGCTGCGGGCGAGACGAAGAAGCCCCCGCGCCTGCGGTATCCATTCGGGGTATTCCGGGTGATAATCTCCACGTGGCTCCGCAAGACGAACACCTGATCCAGCCAAGCCCTTCTATCTCGGCGCTGACCGGCGGCTCTTGAGAGGTCTGCTCAAAGCCCGGCAGGGCGCCGCGGCGGGGAGCGTCTACGTCGCGGGCGCGTTCGCCATCTCGGGTATCTTGACGTTCGTCTTCCACGGCTACACGGGGCGGTCGCTCGGCCCGGCCCGGTACGGAGACTTCGGGGTGCTGTGGACCTCGGTTTTCCTGGTCGCGCAGGTACTCTGGATCGGGGTCTCCCAAACCCTGGGCCGGTATGTCGCCGAGCGGGAGGCGCGGGGAGAAGACCCCCGTCCCGTCATCACGTCCGTGAGGCGTCTCACGCTCGCGTTGCTCGGAGCTTTCCTGGGGATCTCCCTCTTGGCGAGTCCCCTAATCTCATTCGCGGTCTTCGAGGGCGACTGGCTGCTAACGGCCGCGTTTATCGCCGCCGTGGCGGCCTACGCCCCGGAATACTTCCTGCGCGGCATCTTCGGCGGACACCGGCAGTTCGCGCGGCTCGGCGTACTGCACGTCGCCGAGTCGTCGAGCCGCATGCTCATGGCTGTGGTCTTGCTGTTCGCGGGCGTCGGCATCGCCGGACCCGCCGCGGCCGTGGTCCTGGCGCCGCTCATCGGGGCGCTGGCCGTCTGGCCCGGAGCAACGCAGCACTCCGGGAAAGAGGGCGGGCCTTTCTCTGCGGTTGGGGCTTTCCGGTTCGCCGGTCCCGTGCTCCTGTGCGTGACTTTCGGCCAGATACTGATGAACGGAGGCCCGATTCTGGTCCGGCTTCTCGGTGGAACCAGCACGCAGGTCGCCCTACTCGTCACGGCCCTCATACTCGCCCGCACCCCCCAATACGTGTTGAGCCCGGTGATCGCCAGCCTACTGCCCCACGCGAGCCGCGCCCTCGCCACCGAGGGTCGGCGCGGCTTCAACCGCTTTGTGCTCCGGGCGTTGGCCGCCGTGGGGACCGTGGGCGTCCTGATGGTGGGCGGCACGTGGCTGCTCGGAGAGTGGGCGTTGAGGCTGGTGTACGGTGAGAGGTTCGATGTCGGTACAGGCCTGCTGGTCACGCTCGCGGCGCTCGCGGCTTTCTATCTTCTATCCGAGATGTTCAGCCAGGTGCTCTTCGCCCTCGGCCGCGCGCGGCTGGCGGCGGTCGGATGGTTCGTCGGGTTGCCCGTCAGCGCCGCCGTCATAATCCTGCTGCAAACCGGCGTGGTGGAGCGCGTCTCCTATTCCGTCGCCCTCGGCGCGCTCGCCGCCGCCCTGGTTCAGGCGGCCTTCTACGTGGCTACGCGGCGTTCTACGCCGGACGCTCCATGAACCAGTCAACGGTGCGGCGTAGGCCGTCCGGCAGGGCGACCTCCGCCTGCCACCCGAGCAACGCCGCCGCCTTCGAGGTATCCGAGTAGTTCCTCTGCACGTCGCCCTGGCGCGGAGATCCCTGCCGGACCTCCACGTCTTTGATACCGGCGGAAGCGAGCACGGGGAGAAGGATATCTATTAGCTCCCGGACGGTCGTCTCGGTGCTGGTGGCGATCTGGAAGACTTCGCCGCCCACGCCCTCGACGGTTGCGGAGAGCTTTATCGCCTTTACGAGATCGTCTATATAGACATAGTCGCGGGTCTGGGTGCCGTCGCCGTAGACTTCGATCGCCTCGCCGTTGCGCGCCCGCCGGATGAACTTGGCGACTGCGCTGTTCTTGTGACCGGATAGCGGACCGTAGACGTTCCCGAAACGTAGTGCAACCGTCTGCACGCCGAAGGTGCGGAAGTACGCCGAGCAATATCCCTCTCCGGCGACCTTGCTGGCTCCGTAGGGGGAGACCGGGTGCGCCGGTAGCTCCTCGTGGTAGGGCGGATCGACCGCGCCGAGCGAGGCCCCGCTGGACGCCGAGACGAACCTGCCAACGCCGCCGTGCCGGGCGGCCTCCAGGTAGTTGAGCGTCCCGACGACGTTCGTCACGCAATCGTAGCGCGGGTCCTTCACGGAAGGCTCCACGCCCGTGTTGGCGGCGAGGTGCAGGATCACGTCGGCGCCCTCTACGACCCGCAACGCCAACTCTTCGTCCATGATGTCCCCGACGACCAGTTCGACGCCGGAACCGATCGGTCCATCACCCGACCCCTCGGAGAACTCACAGACTGACGCGAGGTCCTCCCGCGTACCCACGACCAGCTTGTCCAGTACCCGGATATCGTGCCCACCCTCTTCGAGCAGCGATCGGATCACCGCCGTCCCGATAAAGCCGCACCCGCCAGTTATGAGCCACTTCATGTTCCGCCCGCCTCTCGTCTAACAGTTTTTAGTGAGTCGTTAGCATACCCCTCAAACCGCATCCCCGCTCTCATCCCCGACAGCTCGTACCACGGCACGCGAAAAAGACCAATCGGTCTGTTACTATGGCGATCCACGCTTTATGGAGTTGTTCGAGGAGGACAGGATGGATCTT
>CALMWA010000133.1 GCA_937873125.1 uncultured Actinomycetes bacterium
CCTCGGGCAACAGTGGCTCGATCACTTCCCATAGTTCGTCCGTTACGATTGGTTTAGCCATACCCTCACCCTACCCGGTTTTGTTAGGCGTATTAAACTCGCCATCTCACTCCACACCGTCTTCAAGGTAACCTCCCCATAGACAGTACACCACGTCCAGCGCTTTCACTACTAAATTTACGATGTTAGACTTAGGTTCATGGCTATTACAATCACACAGCTCCGGACGTTCGTGGCCGTGGAGCAAGCGGGTTCTATCAAGGGGGCGGCGGCGGAGTTGGTGGTGACCCAGCCTTCGGTATCAGGCGCTATCTCGGCCCTCGAGAAGGAGCTCGGGGTGTCACTTGTCGAGCGGCGTGGGCGGGGTGTGGGATTAACTGACGCCGGTGTCACTTTCGTGCCCTTCGCCACGCGGGCTCTCGGCCTCTTGGAGGAAGGAAGAGCCGCCGCCCTAGGAGCCGCCGACCCGGAGCGTCAGAAGCTCAAGATAGCTGCGGTCAACACGGCCGGCGAGTACATAGTCCCGCCCATACTCCAGGCTTTCCGGTACCGTTATCCGCGAATGGATGTCCGCCTGGGGGTAAGCAACCGGGCCGGCGTACTCCGTCAGGTAGAGTTGCGGGAGGCAGACGTCGGGATCGGGGGCAGCCCTCCGGAGAGCGGGGCATTCGACAGCATACCATTTCTGAACAACGAGTTGGTGATCATAATCTCCCCGGAACATCCGCTGGCCTCTCGCCGGGCAGTCTCCTTTGAGGAATTGGAGAGAATTACGTGGCTGCTGCGAGAAAACGGCTCGGGCACCAGAATCTTCACCGAAAACCTGCTAGTGGAGAAGAGGATAAAACCCTATTCCACCATGACGGTGGGCTCCAACGGAGCCATAAAGCAGTCCGTGCGAGCCGGCCTTGGGATCTCACTACAATCGCGACAAGCGGTCGCACTAGAGCTCGACATGGGCCTGTTGAGCGAAGTAGACCTCGACGAGAAGCTCCCACTGCGCCGGTGGTACGCCCTCTATCCGAAAGACGGTCCCGGTCGCCCTGTCGTCCAGACCTTCCTCAAGTTCCTTACGGACGACGCGGCCCGGAAGGCGATAGCGGACTCCTTGGTGATTCTCCAAAGGAAAGCTTGAGGGATCAGAATCTCTCTCCTCTTTACTCCGGCTTGTTACGTGTGACGCCGGATCTCTCACGGACACGAATCAGGTAGTCGTAGAAACCCTGCTCGGCCGGGCTCATGGTAGCCGACGGATGGCGGATTAAACTGAAACGCCGGGAGATCGCCACTCCCTCGGCAATCGCCAGGTTTCCGCCGCAGACCTCGACCCGGATCGCCGCCCGCGAGAGTATGGAGAACCCCAGCCCGGCTTCGATTGCTTCCTTGATGCCGCTGGTGCTACCAATCTCCATCTGGATGTTCAGGGATATCCCTCCCATCTCCCCCAGGGCGTGCTCTATTACCTCCCTGGTCCCAGACCCTTTCTCCCGCGAGATGAACGGCTCTTTTGGCAGATCCTGGACGTTTATCTCACGGCGGGCCCACGGATGCCTCGAAGACACGACCACCACGAGCTCGTCGTCCAGGAGCGGCAGACTCTCCACCGAGCTATGGTAGTGCTCCTCACCCTCTATGACGCCGAACGCCACCTCTCCCCTGGCGACACGCTCCACCACCTCCTGCGTGTTTCCTACGAACACCTCCGGCGACATCTTGGGCGTCCTCTTCCTGAAGTCCCCGAGCCACTCCGGTAGAAGATGCTCCCCAAGGGTCGAGCTCGCCGCAAAGCGCAGCTTCATGTCCTGTTTAGTTCGTAACGTGTGCAGCACCCGGTCGAGGGCATGAATTTCATCCAGAACCCTCCGCGCGTGCTCGTAGAGCAAGGCACCTTGTTCCGTCGGCTCGACCCCCTGGCGCGACCGCTTCAGCAGCGGTACCTGAGCCTCTCGCTCGAGCTCGGCCAGCCGCTCGCTGACGCTGGGCTGCGATAAGTACATGCGCCGAGCAGCACCCGAAATGGTGCCCTCCTCCACCGCCGCGCAGAAAGCCTCTAAAGACCTCAACTTCATCGTCCGAAGGTTCCTTTCTAGCTACCTGATCGCAGTTCATTTACAATACCACTTTGCTATAGGGTAATCCTATAGTCTTCGTCGTGGTACCGTGTCCCCCACAGCGCTAATCCCCATCGGTAAACCACTTTCCCATTTTTAGTCATAGGATAAGCCTTGATTAGCATAGTAAAAGACTTTACAAACAGCAGCCCGAATGCATTGAAGCGCACTACGCCTCTATCTATATTGAAATAACGCAGCGGGGATAGGGAAAGGGCGTGTTTCATTCTTATGCGAATCAAGACACAGGCGCACAGAGCTACCTTAGGGTGCCCACGATGATGCGTCTCTACGGTCGTCTGGTCGCTCCGGTTACCCGGCAACTGGACGCCGAGATAGAGGAGCGGGGTGAATCTCTCACGCGGGATATGGAGTTGCGTAACCTGGCCGACCGGATGGGGGATCGGGAGAGCCTGAACGCGTTCGAGTTTCGCATGAGGGAGACCTACGGGGAACTGCTTCCCCGCGTGGTCGTACGAGGGATGGTGAACCTTGTGCCTCACATGCTTGCGCTCTGCGCGCTCTACTACCTTCTCCCGATCGTGGAGTTATCAGGCGGAATACGCCTCTCGACGATCAGCGTCTACATAGTCGTGGGAATTAGCTTTCTCGTGGTCCATCACTACAGGGCGTGGCGTAGGAGAGCGCGGCCGGCGGGGGCCGGCTATCACGAGGCGGCGGGTGTGGAAGAGCAGCAAGCTCAATAGGAAGGGAGATCGAATGGCGAATAGATCGGACGCGACCACTGGAGGAAGCAGGGGCGGCATCAACGTCGGCCTCCTCATCATATGTATCCTTGCGGTTGTCGGAGTCGTGGTGACCGTCTTCATGGGTACGAAAACCTTCGCGACGGCGGACATAACCATACCGGTGGTGATCCCGTTCCTGTGGGCGATGTTCGTCGGGGTCGTCTTCTCGACCATCGGCGCGGCGGGCGGCATCCTCTCGGGCGTGGGGCACTTGAGCGTGTACGGGATGCAGAACGCCAACGACGTCAAACCGATGAACCAGGTGCTCACGCTCGTGAGTCCGTTCTTCTCGGTGCCGACCTACCTCAGGCAGCGACGATTAGTTCTCCAGCTCGGCATTCTTTTGGGCATAGGGTCCATTGCGGGGTCACTGCTCGGTTCCTGGTTCTCCTCTAATGTTCTCTCGAGTCTGGAGTCGTACAAGCCGGTCTTCGGGGCGATCACGCTCTTCGTCGCCTTCCGGGCGTTGTACGAGACGACCAACCGCTACCGGCGTCACAAACAAGAATTGAGCGCGGCCTCAGCCCGGTTCGAGGAGGCGGCCCGCTCGGCGACAACTGACGAGCGCAGCCAGGGCGTGCGAACGGTGGAGATGAAGCCGAGCCGCGTGAGGATCTCGTTCTTCGGTGAAGAGTTCGGGTTCAACCCCCTGTGGCCTATCCTCGCGGGCGTGGTCATCTTCTTCATCTCGGCGATGCTCGGCGTTGGGGGCGGATTCTTGCTAGTCCCGTTCATGGCGACCATCCTGGGGATGCCGATGTTCATCGTGGCGGGCACCTCGCTGTTCGCCATCATCATCGGGAGCTTCGTCAGCATCGGCAGCTACCTGAATCTCGGTTCACAACTCGACGTGCCGTTGCTGACGATCGAGATAGTCGGCATCATACTCGGCTCGCTGGCCGGACCCATCGTCTCCAAGTACTTCAAGGAGAAGTGGCTCAGGCTGATCCTCGGCCTGATCCTGCTCTACGTGGGCATCGGTTATTTGTTCGGTAGCTTCATCGAGAGCGCGACCGGCGTGAAGATAATCTGACCGATCCCTTTTGGGGGCGGGGTTGCGCCACACAAGGATCCCCCGCCCCACAAAGACCAGAGAAAAAGTTCGACGACGCAATCCTGAATAACACTCGAAACGGAAAGGCAGGATACGCATGACGACAGGGAACGGCGGAACAGGAAGGAAGACCATAGTCTTCGCGGGCGGAGGTCACGCGCACCTGTACTCGCTGCGGCGAACCCGCGAACTCAGGAATCAAGGGTTCGACGTGGTGCTTATCAACCCCAGCCGGTTCCTGTACTACTCTGGCATGGCGCCGGGACTTCTCTCCAGGATATACCGCCCGGAGGAGGACCGCATAGATGTCAAGTACCTCGTCGAGAAAGGCGGCGGCCGGTTCATAAAAGACCGGATCAAGGAGATCAACTCGGATGAACAGAAGGTTGTGCTGGACAGTGGCGAATCCATCCACTACGACGCGATGTCGATGTGCCTGGGCAGCGGGGTCCCGAACAAGGACTTCGCCATGTCCAAGGACCACCTCACCCCGGTGAAGCCGGTCGAGAATATGGAGAACCTCCACTGGGAACTCAGGAAACTCGGAAACAAGGACGGCCACAAGCCTAAGGTGCTGGTCATCGGCGGCGGACCGGCGGGGTGCGAGATGGCGTGCAACAGTCTCCGGGTCTTTGAAGACCATGGCATAGACGGTGAGGTGACGCTCGCCAACGCGAACCCGGTCCTCCTCAAATCCGCGCCGAGGAGAGCACAGAAGAAGATCGAGGGCTTTCTCCGCTCGCGAGGGGTCAGGGTCTTGCTCAACTCCGAGGTCACGAAGATCGAGAAGGACGCGGCCTACACGCGGGACGGAACAAAGATAGAGTTCGATCTGTTCATCCTGGCGGTCGGGATCAAACCTCCCGACATCTTCCGGAAGTCGGGACTCCGCACCGGACCGGACGACGGCCTGTGGATAAACGAGTACCTTCAGAGCGTAACCGATCCCCGGATTTTTGGCGGCGGCGACTCGGTGGCATTTCAGGGGGAGGCGCTCACCCGGCTCGGGGTATTCGCTATCCGTCAGGGTCCGGTGCTCTTCCATAATCTTCAGGCTTTCCTCAAGAGTGAGCCGATGCAGGAGTTCAAACCGCAGCCGGTCTTCCTCTACATCCTCAACCTGGGTAATCACGAGGGACTCGCAATCTGGGGTCCGCTGGTCTGGAGCGGGAAGAGTGCCTGGAAGCTGAAGGACTACATCGACGTGAAGTTCATGAAGCTCTTCCAGTATCCCGAAGACGAGCCGGGTGAGGTGAAGGCTTATTTCGACCGGCTTTCGGCGGACGACCTCGCCGATGTAGGGTCCGGGATAAGAGGTTACGGCGCCCTCAAGGCCGCGACGGGCGGCACGAACGTCGAGGGTGGCGGAGTTGCCATCCCCTATCCAGAGAAGAATGGCTCCAGTGTGGTCGCTGTAACCATCCCCGGTGAGGGAACCATCCCCGCTCCGCAAATCGATTAGTCCTCGTCATACGGGGTTCAGCAGAGAGAAAGGAGTTCACGGATGGCAACCGCGATGACGGGTGGCTACGTTCGACCGGAGATGCTCGCCGAAACAGACTGGCTCAAGGAACGTTTAGACGACCCGAACGTCAGGGTCATAGACTGCCGGGATGACCCTGAGCAGTACGATATGTGCCATATCCCTGGTGCAGTGTACATGAACTACAAGAAGACCAAGACCAGGAACGGCGGGGTTCACATCCTCTCACCGGAGGAGGCGGCGGAGACCTTCGGCAAGATGGGGATCGGGGACGATAACGAAGTCGTGATCTACGATGATGTCGGTTCTTACGCCGGACGGGTATGGTGGACGCTACACCACTACGGCCACGAGAACCTGCGGATACTGAACGGTGGCTGGACCAAGTGGGTAGAGGACGGCTACCCGGTTACTCGGGAGATACCGAAGCCCAGCTTCGAGACCTTCACTCCGCGGCCCCGGACGGACGACATGGCGACCGCCGACGAGGTACGGGACAGCATCAACGACCCAGATACGGTCATCTTCGATACCCGCAGCGGAATCGAGTACTTCGGCATCCTGGAGAAGTTCGGCTACAGGAAACGTGCGAAACGCGGAGGGCACGTTCCGTCCGCCCAGTGGGTCAACTGGACGCGCTCGCTTGAGAGAGATCACACCATGAAACCCGCCATTGAGCTGGACCACATGTTTCGCAGCGAGGGCTTCGACCCGAACAAGGAAACCTTAGTCTACTGTCAGAGCGCGGCCCGTTCCGGACACCAGCTCTTCGCGCTGAAGCTCATCGGACATAACAACGTGAAGAACTACGACGGCTCCTGGAAGGAGTGGGGTAACAGCGACTCCTCCCCCATAGAGATCACGCCGCACCTCTCCAGAGAGTCGGCGAGAAAGGTCCTGGCTGTCATCTTCGGCTCGATGGCAGGCACCTACATACTGAGCAAGCTCGGGCGGCTACTGGTTAACCGGGTACGGAGCAGTTGAGCAAGCACGGGACAAAACTATCGTTGGAGGACTAGTTGATGAAGGATATAAAGGAGGTGGCGCCCGGACTGATCAACTCCTTCCAGCCTATCGAGGGCGTGACGACCTCCGGCCAGCCTGAGGCGGAGCACTTCGGTGAGCTGGCGTCTGCCGGCTACAGGATGGTCGTCGACCTGCGCGATCCAGGGGAGACTCGCGACTTCGACGAGGTCGTGGCGGTCATCATGGCCGGCATGGAGTACGTAAACATTCCGGTGACCCCTGAAACGGTCGGCTACGAAGACTTCAGCCAGTTCAGGGAGCTGCTGGAAGATCCCGCGCGGCGCCCCGTGCTGGTGCATTGTTCGAGCGGCGATAGGGCTGGAGGTCTCTTACTACCGTACCTGATCCTGGACGAAGGCATGGCTCCAGAAGAAGCCGAGGAAGTTGCCTCGCAAGCGGGTCTTGAGAATGAGGTGCTGGAGCAAGCCGCCCTCCGCTACGTGAGCCTCGTCTCCACAGATTAGCTCATGGATCTGATGGAGGAGAGTCCGCCATTCGGCGCGCCGCGCAACCGTGGGAAATGAGGACCGTGAAAACAGCGACCGGGCCAGCACGAATTTTCAGGAACACAAAGGTGATCCGGCTGGCGATACTGGCCGTGGTTGTTGCTTTGATCTCTTTGGGAGGATTCGGGGCGCCGGCGAGCCCCCAGGAAGCGAAGCGAAATCCGTCCTTGCCTGACAAGAAGCCAAACGGGGACGCTACCCTGACCCTCATCCAGATCGGAGACCTCCACGGACATCTCATTCCCCGTCCCAACCTGCGCAGCGACGGCAACGGTGGTGAGGAGGGTGGCCTTGCCAGGATGTATACCAAGGTCAGGGAGATCCGTAAGACGGACAAAGACGCCCTGCTTTTCAACGTCGGAGACACCATCCAGGGCGGGGCCGAGGCTCTCTATACCCGGGGGCAGGCCATGGTAGATGTTCTGGACACCTTCGGGATCGACGGCTACGCTTCGGGCAACTGGGACTTCCTGTATGGAACCGAACGCTATCTGGAGCTGTTCGGGGACGGGCGCTGGGGAGCGGTGGCGGCGAACCTCTACTACGACGGCCCACCCTACGAGGCCAAGACGGGCGAGCGGGTCTTGCCACCGTACAGGATCAAGGAAGTCAACGGGATAAAGGTCGGCATCCTCGGTTTTGCCACCGAGCAAGGGGAGGAACGAGGACCGACCGTAGTAGGCGGGAAGATGACCCAGGGCTTCCGGTTCACCGGTGACGCGCACGAGATGCCCGAGTTCATCGACGTCTTGCGCAAAGAGGAGAAGGTCGATGTGATCGTCATGCTCTCCGAGTTCGGCTTGGCGCGCAACATCGCGCTGGCGGAGAGGTATCCGGGGGTGGACGTGCTGCTCTCCCAGGACATGCACGAGGAGACACCCGAGGCCGTGATAACCTCCACCGGCACGCTGATCTCCGAGGCCGGCCAGGACGGGACCCAGCTTGCCGAGGTGAAGCTCCAGGTGAGCAACGGTCGCGTTACGGGCCGGGAGTATGATTTCCACACCATAAGCGAGGATATCCGTCCCGACCCTTCCGTCGCGGCTCACATAGCCAAGATCCGCCGTGAGTTCGTCGATAGCCGGGTTTTCAGACCACACCTCAACCCGATAAACGGCACGACGCTCGATACCCCGATCGACCGTGTGGTGGGTAAGACCGAGGTCCCACTCTACCGGGGAAACTTCTCCGACCATGAGATGCCCGGTGTCGTAGAGGGTACGGCCCACGACTTCCTGACCGACGTCTTCAGGGATCAAACCGGCGCGGATATCGGCGTCAGCCGTGGGTTCCGGTACGGCACACAGGTTGCCCCTGGTTCCATCCTGCTGGAGGATCTCTACCATTTCATCCCGATCAGCCCCTTCATTGCCAAGGGCAACGTCACGGGGCAGCAACTGAAGGTCATGATAGAGAACAGCATCAATGGCACCCTGAGCCCCGACGTACTCTCCTGGGGCCGCGGCTGGCTACCCGCCTTCAGCGGGCTGAAGTTCGACCTGGACGCCTATACAAGCCACGGCAGCCGGGCGCGGAATATCATGGTGCAGAATCAGGAGACCGGTGCCTGGGAGCCACTCGATCTCTCGGCGACCTACTCCATAGCGGGCTACTGGTCCGAGAACAATCCGAATGAGGTCGCCGGTATGAAGACGGTGGGCACCTCACCTCCGTTGACTGCGGAGAGCGGCGAGCCCCTGGACGCGACCGAGGTAGTAGTCAACTATCTCAAGAGCAATACCGCGAACCCGGAGACGGGCCGTATCCAGTTGCTCGAACCCCTGCCGGCGCCGGTCTACGGTAACCCGGAGATCCAACCATTGAAGGGAGTGCCCACGACCCGCTAAAGCGCGGCTGATGGTCAGTGTACCGAAACGGAGATCCCAGGGCACGGATAACATGTCGCTCTGTCCCCCTGGTCGGCTAGACGCGCGGCGGTCTCCGTGCCTCCCTTTCCTAGCCGCCGGACGCCCGACGCAATAGCGCCTCCAGGAGCGGCGGTTGGACCACCACCCGAGCCGACGAAGTTACCCCATGGGGATCGTGAAGCACCTTAGCCGGCGCACCGGGCTCTCCGAGACTCTCGACCACGAGATCCGCCTCATCGAAGTTCTCACCGGCGTTGTAGTCAGAGACGGTAACGAGACACGGTATACCGGCCGCGCGCGCCGCAAGAAGGCCATTGCGCGAGTCCTCGACGGCCACAGCCGCGTGAGGCGGGATGCCTAGCTGAACCAGGGCCATCTCGTAGACTTGAGGATCAGGCTTCTTCCGCGGGGCCTCGTCGGCCGTCAGCACTGCCGCGAACCTATCTGGGCCTCCACCGCCCAGTCCCGTTAGCAGGTCTATTACCGTACTCCGGGTCCCCGTGGTCGCGACAGCCACGGACACGCCCTCTCGATGTAGTTCATCCAGCAGCCGCAGTATGCCGGGACGCACGTCCAACTCTCCGCCCTGCACCATGGCTTTGTATTCGGCGACCTTGGACTTATGAAGATCGGTAGCAAGCTCGCCAGCGTTGGTTGGCGGGTTCGTAGACCTCTCGGTCAGGTAGTGCAGGATTCGTTCCCGCCCCCCGGCCACGCTCAACAACTTCCCGTACAACTTTTCGTCCCACCGGTCGGATAGTCCAGCCTTCTCGAAAGCCCGGTTGAAGGCAACTCGATGGCCGTGTCGCTCCGTCTCCAACAGAGTGCCATCGACATCGAAGATGACCGCTTTGAGAACGTCGTCCCTGTTCATATTCTCTCCAAGGTTCCGCATTCGGGTAAATATCGCGACTAGATCGCTGTAGAAACTATATTATCGAGGAGCGGTGAAAAAACTGGTAGATGCCTAGCATAGTAACAACCGATGTAAGCATAGGCATTAACATGGTCCGTAAAAGCCACGAGAGCTTGTTCCTAATAGCACTGATTACTATACTTTTTTCACCTAGTAGAGTTGACTCGATTGAGTATCGGTAGGGGTTGATGGGGCACTCCCTTCCAGGTTTATCAGCAAGGAGGAAGATGAACGACGAAGCGGCGCGCTTGTACGTCGAGCGCATGAACCAGGAAGATATCGGCACCTGGGTGAGCGCGCGCGTACCGCTCACAACGGGCTCTCACCACACCATAGTGGTCTTCCGCGAATCCGATGGCAGATACAGCGAAAGCTTTAGCGGTAAGCACTCGGCCGGGATGCGAGACTTCGAGCTCGAAGTGCGGGTCGGCGATATTGTCTATCAGCGGGTCACCTCTCCCGCGAGCGCCAACGTCCTCGAACGTTACGGCGTGGTTCTGGGAGACCAACACATAGATTGGGGCTCCGACGCCGACTGGGTGGTGGACTTTGGTCCTATGGGCGACGTGACCCGGCGCGGGCTGCGCAGCCCGGCCTCTTCCTACCGTGCTCAGCGAGGACGCGCCATCGCACCGAGCGGCGAAGAGGTCGTCGGTGCAGCCTCCCAGAGCACCGGCACCTCGGGCGGCTCCGGTTAGGCGTGGCGGCGGACCGGGGGTCCTATCATAGGACTTGTGATCACGAGGCGAGTTAACCTCAGCAGCTCAGATCAACCTGCTGCTTCCCTGGCCTTAGCGGCCGTGTGCCGGGTGGCATAATGAGCCGTTACGACCTGGTGGTGATCGGGGGCGGCACGGCCGGGCTGGTCGCCGCCGCCGGCGGCGCGTCGCTCGGCGCCAGGGTTGCCCTCATCGAGCGAGACAAGCTCGGCGGTGACTGCCTGAACTACGGGTGCGTCCCGACCAAGACTCTGGTGAAAAGCGCCAGGGTCGCGAGCCTCGTGAGACGAGCCGAGGAGTTCGGACTCAGGCCGGTCGAAACCGAGGTGGATTTTCCGGCGGTAATGGAGAGAATGCGCCGGGCCATAGCGACCGTCGGCAAGCACGACGACCCGGAGCGATTCAGGAATCTGGGGGTGAAGCTCTACCTTGGAGATCGGGCCCGCTTCGAGTCGCCGGAGGAGATCTCGGTCGATGGCTCGCGCCTACGCGCTAGGTGCGTGATCATCGCCACCGGCTCCTATGCGACTATTCCCCCCATCGCCGGCCTGGAAGAGGCCGGGTACATCACCCACGTCGAGGCCCTCCAGCTAGAGCGGCTGCCTTTATCGATGGTGATCGTAGGCGCGGGCCCGATAGGGTGCGAGTTCGCCCAGGTCTTCGCCCGCTTCGGCTGCCGGGTCACTCTGCTCAGCTCCTCTCCCCTGCCGCTGCCGAAGGAGGACCCGGAGATCGGGGAGGCCCTGCTGAGTTTCCTGAAGGCCGACGGCATCGTCTACCATGGCGGCTTCCGGGCTGAGGAGGCCCGCGTCGAAGAGAACGAAAAGGTGGTGGCCGCCCGCGACCGGTGTGGGGAGCGGGTCGAGATCCGCGGCGAGGAGATCCTGATCGCCGCCGGCCGCGCCCCCACGGTCGGAGGTCTCGGACTGGAGAACGCCGGGGTCGCGCTGGTAAGAAACGGCGTCATGGTGGACGAGCAACTCCGCACGTCGACTCCGGGCATCTACGCCGCAGGCGACGTAACCGGCAAGCATCTCTTCACCCACGTGGCCGACTACCAGGCGAAGGCGGCCCTGGGCAACGCCCTGTTCCCGGTCAAGCGCAGGGTTGATTATCGGGTCGTACCCTGGACCACCTTTACCGACCCCGAGGTAGCCCGCGTCGGCCTGACGGAGAGGGAAGCCCTGCGAGAGCACGATGGAGTCAAGGTCTTCCGGTACCCGTTCGACACCCTGGACCGGGCCGTCGCCGACGGCGATCCGCACGGTCTCGTCAAGCTCGTCACCGACAAGAGAGGCAAGATACTCGGCGGACACATCATCGGTCCAGATGCGGGGAACCTGATCGGGGAGATCGTCCTCGCCATGCGGAAGAACCTCCCCGTCCAGACTCTATCCACCACCACCCACGCCTACCCGACGCCCTCGGAAGGCGTGAAGCGCGCCGCGGACGGCTACTACCGCGAGAAGCTGTTCGACGGCCCCAGCCGCAAGCTCTTCGAAACGTTCTTCAAAGTGAAGCGCCGCCTACCGACTCTAAGACGAGAATTGCGGTAAAGACAAAGGTGAGAGTGGTGGGATAGAAGACCCTTATCTGGCGGGACTCGTCTACCGGGAGCGGTGTCTGGCCCGGTTGCGCTTCCTGGTGCCCATCTTGATGGTGGTCATGGTGTTCCTCTACGATCCGATGACAAAAGCGGGGGTCGTCGCTCTGGCGGTCGGCGTCATCGGGTACAACATCGTGACGCTCGTAGTGCTGGGCGCAGGCAACCTGGAGAGCGCGGCTGTGAAGCGGCTGGGCCTAACGATGACCGGTCTGGACATCGTGGTGGCGAGCCTGACTTTCGTCCTGTTCGTGGGAGATCCGGTGAGCATACCCGTGGCCGTCTTCCCGTTCGTGGCCTTCGAGCTCGGTACGCGCTACGACAACCGGGGCATGGCCATCGGCATCGGGCTATTCACGGCGGTGATAGCCGTACGTATGGCGAGCCAGATCTTCGTCTTCGACAACCCGCTCCGGCCGGGTAACGTAGTGTTCTTCCTCGTGGTCATCACGCTGCTCCTGAGTGTTTCGCGCGACCTCCGGGTGGCGGAGACGGAGCGGCTCGCCGCGGTGCGTGAACGGGAGAGGATCGCGCGCGACTTCCGAGGCACGGTCGCGCACGTCATGAAGCAGGTTGGGATCGACGACCGCGAGATGACGTACCAGAACGTCATTGAGGCCCTGCGCCGAATGTGCGCTACGGACGACCAGGGGCGCGAGGGAGACGAGGCGGGAGTAGAGCTCGGCAAAAGACTCACGGAGCTCATCTCAGCACGTCCGGAGGATAGCTACGGCCTCACCCCGAGGGAGTTGGAGATCCTGCGCATGATGGCCTCCGACGCCACCTACCAGCAGATTGCGGACCGCCTCTTCATCAGTCCGAGCACCGTACGGAACCACGCCTCCAGCATCATGCGGAAGCTGGGCGTCGGGTCCCGCCACCAGGCTGTGGACTTCGCCCGCGAACACCACTTCATCTAACAGCCGGGCCACGTCTCAGCAGCGGCCCTCCACCCGCTGGGCCACATAGAGAGCGAAAATCCAAATGTCCAGGTAAATTAGTGCCGGTGTCTATTCATACTAGACACTTGAGTAGCAATAATCCTTGCACATCGCCGCGGGCGCGTTGCCCGGAGTCAAGTAATGGGGAAAGGCGATGACCCTTCGAGGGGCAGGGAAAGGAGCAAAGGTGTGTAGAGCAAGCAATCACAGCAAGTGTCGTGGAATGGAAGGCGCTTCTCAAGATGGCAAGAGAGGCATCGGGCATGGGGAGAAGAGTCGGTCCTCTGATCCGCGAAGGATCACGCGCCGCGAGTTACTCAGAGCCGCCGGGGCTGCTGGCCTCGCGCTCGGGCTGAGTCCCGTCGTGACCGGATGCACCGAGGACGGTGGCGCCGCCAGGACCTCGATGGAGAAATCCAGGACCGTCGCGGAGGGTAAGGCGAAGCGCATAACGATCCTCCAGACGACAGATATCCACGGCCAATTGGACACTCACGACGAGTTCTTCTGGGAGGGTGGTAAGCCCGTTTTCCGCAAGGCCGGCGGTTTCGCACGCATAAAGACCCTTGTAGAGGACGTGCGCAAGGAGAATCCTAGTGGCACCTTTGTCATAGACACGGGGGACTGCTTCCAGGGCAGCGGCTGGGTGGCCCTGAGCAAGGGCGAAGTCATGCCACCTCTGATGCAGCAGATGCGCTATGACTTGGTCCTACCAGGCAACTGGGAGGTCGTCTACGGCAAGGACCAGCTCCTCAAGGTGATCGGCGCCTACGGCGCACCGGTGCTCTGCACGAATATGTTCCATGACGAGGATGGCGGGCGAGGGAACCAGATGTTCGAGCCCTACTACACGAAAAACCTGAATGGCATCAAGATAGGGTTTATCGGCTTCAACGACCCATCGGTGCCCATACGGCAAGACCCCGCTTACAGCGTGGGGATATATTTCACCGAGCCGGAGGTGAACACTGCCAAGTACATAAAGCGTCTCAGAGAGCAGGAAGGGTGCGACGTGATCTTCACCGCGACCCATATGGGCATGACGAAGCAAATCGGCCTCGCGAGCCAGCCGTACATGGAGGGCGTCGACTACGTCCTCGGAGCCGACACCCACGAGCGAATCCGGGAGCCCATCGAAGGAGAGTACGCAATGGTGACCGAGCCGGGGGCTTTCGGGTCGTTCGTCGGGAGGCTAGACCTGGTGATGGAGAACGGGCAGATCAAGGAGCGATCCTACGAGCTTATAGAGGTGAGCGCCGACCGCTACGAAGAAGACCAGGAGATGAAGAGACAGGTCTCCCGCGTCCAGAAGCCCTACAGGAAAGAATTGGATAGGGTGTTGGGCCAGACCACCAATCCCCTGGTGCGCTACTATATACTCGAGACTCCGATGGACAACCTCATAACCGACGTCCTCTACGATAAGGTCAAACCTGACGTGGCGCTCTCCAACGGCTTCCGCTTCTGTCCCCCGCTGGTACCGGATTCATCCGGCAAGGCCAACATCACCAAGGAGTACCTCTGGAGCATGCTTCCGGTGGACGCGCTAGTGCGGATAGGCGAAGTGGAGGGCTCTATCATCCAGAAGTGGATGGAGCAAGAGTTGAACAACGTATTCGCCACCAACTTCTCGGAGCGGTTTGGTGGATGGGTGATCCGCATGAAGGGCATGGAGGTCAACTTCACCGCCGGCAAGCCAATGGGCGAGCGGGTGAACAGCATCAAGATCGGAGGCGAACCTCTCGATCTTGAGAGAGTCTACACCGTCGCCGCCTGCGAGCGCGGCGGCGACCCACCCGACGTGCTCTGCCGCATGAAAGGGGTACGGAATCGCAGGGACATGGAATTCTCCCTCCACGACGTGTTCGAGGAGTACCTCGCGAAGAACACCCCCGTCGCGCCCAGGCTCGAGGGCCGCGTTACCGCCACGGACCTTCCCCAGACCGTGCTAACGCAGCTCCCGGGCACGAGCTACGAGTTCAGATAGAGCGAGGATAAGACCGAGTCTCGTTTCCCCGGCGCCTCTCCGAGCAGACCTCCGTGCCTGCAGGGAAAACGCGGAATCCACCCGAGGATGACACCCGGGTAGATCTCCCTACCAGGACGGCTCGCATAGCGGCCGCCAGTAGAGATCGCAATAAACGATATCCGACTCGGATCTTCCGTTGGCGCCGCCGGTTGACGAGTCGCGAGTCCGGTTCAGATACTGTGACATGGAGGTTTTACCGGATTCTGAGCCAGCAAGAGATCGCACGCGGTTTCCGGGTCGCGAGGTGGTGTATGCAGCCGCATCCTCCCGGCGGGAGGCACGCCCGCTGAACGTCAGGCGGGACCGGGCGCGGGACGCGGAGAAGCGATGAGCGTTCACTTCCCAGTCTCGGGCGTCGAGATCAATCCGCTCATCCCACTGCTCGTCGCCTTTGTCGCCGCCTCCGTGACGGCGCCCGCTGGAGTCTCGGGTGCTTTCCTCCTGCTTCCTTTCCAGGTCAGCGTACTCGGCTTCACCGGACCAGCCGCGAGCTCCACGAACTTGCTCTACAACGTCGGGGCCACCCCTGGCGGCATCTACCGCTACATCAGGGAGGGCCGCATGGTTTGGCCGCTGGCGTGGACGGTGATGCTAGGCACGCTCCCCGGGGTCTTCGCCGGAGCTGTGCTGCGGGTCAGCTACCTCTCCGGCGCCCAGGCATTCGAGGTCTTCGTCGGGGCCGTGCTCCTCTACCTCGGAACGAGCCTGCTCTACGAGATCGTAAGACGTGCCACCCGGAGAGACGGCTCCGTGAAGCACGGCAGGCGCGAGACTGAAAACCCGCCTGATACACCATTCGTCTTCAATAAGCCGGTAGTGTTACTTCTCTCGCTCGCCGTGGGAATAGTTGGGGGCGTCTACGGTGTCGGCGGCGCGGCAATGATCGCACCCTTCCTCGTCACGGTCTTGGGGATGCCTATTCGCGCCGTCGCGGGCGCCACCCTCATGGGTACGCTCGCGACCTCCATGGCGGGGGTGGCTTTCTTCCAGATACTCGCAGCCGGGCTCGACACCGGCTCCACGGTGGAACCGGACTACCTGCTAGGCGGGGTCCTGGCGGCGGGAGGACTAGCGGGGACCTACGTCGGAGCGCGCGCCCAGAAGTTTCTCCCGGAGTCGCTGATAAAGGCGCTGCTTGCGACGCTGGTCCTCTCTCTCGCCGGAAGCTACCTCTTCGGCGCCTTCTTCTACGGAGGCTGACGGTGTCTCAGTCCATAACGCCCGCGCTCTTGTGGGTGGAGCCCTTGAGCGACCTGCAGCTACTACGATTCATCGTCCAGTTAGGGCTCCTTCTGGTATCCGCCCGGCTGTTGGGCGAGCTCTTCGCGCGGCTGGGCCAGCCCCCGATAATCGGCGAGCTACTGGCGGGCATAATGATCGGACCCACTTTCCTCGGAGGCATGTTTCCAGGGTTATACGAGGCGGTTTTCGCTCCGGAGGACCGGAGTGGACAACACATACTGGAGGCGTTCTCCTGGCTGGGCATAATCCTGCTCCTGATGGTGGCCGGGATGGAGATGGACCCTCGCATCCTCCGCCGCGTGGGCCGGGCGACCGCCTTCACGACCCTGTTCAACGTGCTCGTCCCGGCCGCGGCCGGTGTAACGCTCGGATACTTCCTCTCCCGCCACGAAATCCTCAACGCGACCGCGCCGGAGACTCTCGTATTCGTGCTCTTCTTCACCGTCATGATGGCGATCTCCGCGGTACCGGTGCTGGCGAGGATTCTGGGAGACCTCGACCTGCTGCGAACCGTCGTAGGCGCCACGATGCTGGCGACGGCCGTGACGGCCGATACCGTCGGCTGGATCGCGCTGGCCCTCGCCTCCGGGCTCGCGGCGGGCGGTGTCAACGCCGCCACCATCGGCGTCTCCGTGGGTGGCACGATGGCCTTTCTGGCGGCGGCATACTTCCTGGGACGCCCGGCGATCAATGCCCTTACGTTCCGAGCTCGAAGTATGCGCGTCGACTACCGGATGGTGACGGTCGCGCTCGCGGTCTCCTTCGGGTTAGCGGCCGTGACGCAGCTTATCGGGGTTCACGCCGTACTCGGGGCGTTCGTCGGGGGAATACTCATCGGACAGTCCCCCCACGTGGAGGCCCGAAGCAAGGTCCGTCTGGAGAGCGCGGTCATGGGTTTCTTCGCCCCGGTCTTCTTCGCGGCCTCCGGGCTGAAGGTTGACTTGACGGGGCTTCTGGATCCCTTCCTCCTCGGCGTGGCCGCCTTGGTGATTCTGGTCGCCTCCACGAGCAAGCTCGTCGGCGGCCTCATCGGCGCGCGGCTGGGAGGCATGTCCTTTTGGCAGTCAGCGGCGGTCGGCTCCGGCCTGAACGCCCGCGGTTCGATGGAGGTTATAGCCGCCACCCTCGCCCTCTCCCTGGGCGTCATCACCGGCCAGCTCTACTCCGTGATCGTGGCGATGGCGGTGGTAACGTCGATGATGGCGCCGCCCCTGATAAAGTGGAGCCTGCGGCGCGACAAGGAAGCCGGCGAGCGAGGATGGCGAAAAACGTGAGAAGACCCGGCAGAACGACCACTACGGCGGGTCGAGGCTGACCGACGTCGCGCCGGATTTCGAGGCATTTACGGCGCACGGTATGCTCAAGTTCCCTCTTCGAACAAGCGTTAATGACCTGTGGCGTTGCGGCCGTGAAGTTGCTCGGTAAGCGACTCTAGAGCTTTCCCCCGGTGTCCCGGTCGGTCCCGCCGACCACCTTTCCCTTTAGCAGCCAGAGGATCGTCAGCAGCATGAGCCCGTGCTCGGCGAGCCAGAATTCTCTTCCGTAATACCGGGGGTTGTAGTAAGAGACGGGGCTCGACCAGGTCCAGTCCGTGATGGGCCAGAACAGTGGACGAGCATCGTCCACGTGAGTGAGGAAGTCGGCGATGGTATGCCCGACCCATCCGAGCAAGAACCAGAGCACGATCTTTCGGGTGTCGCGCCTCCCGAGCCGCAGCATTCCGTAGAGGATCACGAGTAGACCTGGGGGAACCGCGGAGTGGAGAATGCTACCTGCTCCCCCGAAAGGCCCGGTGAAATAGATGGCGTCGAGCATCTCCTCGGAGTACATGGCGCTCCACCCATCCCACAGAAAATCCGCTCCGACGAAGTAGCTCGTCGCGACGAAAGACGGCAGATCCGGGAGTACGGCCCCGGTTACGCTGACCGCCAGGACCATGCGATCCTTCCCGGCCCCGTTTCGCGCGAGAACTCCGGTAAAGAAGGCGTGTGCATAGGTCTCCACGTCGAAATTCTACCAGTGGATCCCGGCCCACAGTTTTGCTCGGGGACGACAACCCATGCTCAGCTTACCAGAGAGTCGCGCCTAATCTTCGAGCGGCCACAGGGCTCCGGCGGGGAGCCGGGCGGTAACGACGTCTCCCTCGCGCAGCCCCACGTGCGGCGGCAGGTTGATCCGGAGCGTGGAGCCGTCGGCCTGGAGGCCACAAGTTACCCTGGTGCCCAGGTAAGTGACCTCTGTAACCCTGGCCGAAAACGAATTTTCTCCCGTGCCGAGCCTCACGGCCTCGGGCCGGATCGTGAGGGTAACGTCTCCGGCTTGAGCCGGCTCGTCGATCTTCAGCCGGCCCAGCGTTGTTTCCACCGTTCCGTTTTCGGCCCGGCCCCGGATGAAGTTGGTGGCGCCGAAGAAGCGGGCCACCCGGCGGCTTACGGGACGGTCGTAGTAGGCCCGGGGATGGTCGTACATCTGGAGCCGGCCGTCGAAGAGCAGCGCGATGCGGTCGGCGAGGATCACGGCCTCCTCCTGGTCGTGGGTAACGAAGATGGTCGTGTAGCCTCCCTCCCTCTGCAAGTCCTTTATGAGGGTGCGCATCTCGTCCCGTAGGTTGGCGTCGAGGGCGCTCAGGGGCTCGTCGAGCAGCAGGAGGCGCGGGCCGGTAACCAGCGCCCGGGCCAGAGCGACCCGTTGCTGCTGGCCGCCGGAGAGCTCCTCCGGGCGCCGTCCGGCGAACCCCTCCATGTGGACCTGCCGCAGCGCCTCCCGGACTCTCCTGGAGACCTCGCCGCGATCCATGCCCCTCATCCTCAGCCCGAAGCCCACGTTCGACTCCACCGCCATGCGCGGGAAGAGCAGGGACTTTTGGAAGACCATCGCCGCGCCGCGCTTCTCCGGCGGGACGCCCGAAACCGGGCGTCCGTCTATGGATATTTCACCGCTCTCGGGACGCAGTAGCCCGGCCACGATCTTGAGTGCGGTCGTCTTCCCGCACCCCGACGGCCCGAGGAAAGCGATGAGCTCCCCTGGTTCCACCGCGAGAGACACACCCGAGAGCGACCGCCGCTCAGCCCCAGGATAGCGGTGTGAGAGATCGGTGATCTCAAGGCTGGCGCTCACGGAGCCCTCCATGAATGGGCAGCGCTCCGGCCGTAATCCCGACGGTCGTTGTCCGTGGCCCAACCCAGCGGTTCGTACACTTGGCCTGCTCCCAAATCGTCCAGGATACTCCCCGATGATCTCATGGGGTGTCCTCGACCTGGTCGTCCGGGTCGCCGAGAGGCACGGGCTTACCGCTCTTCCACCGCCGGACGGCCGCGGCGACCACCGCCCCGGCGATCACGACGCCGAACGCGACCATGAGCACCTGTACGTACTGGGGGGCTTCGCCCCCCAGGTACGAGTAGACGAAGGTCGCCGGTGCCGCGCCGACCACCGTGGCAACGAGGAATCCCCCGAACCGCATGCGGGTAAGCCCGGCGGCGAAGGAGATCACATCGAACGACAGGATCGGCACGAGCCGCGCGACCAGCACCGCGTACGCGCCCCAGCGGGCGAACCACCGATCCGCGGATTCGAGCCCCGTCTTGCCCACCAGAGCCTCGATCGGGACACGTCCCAGCGCCCGCGATATCCAGAAGCTGATAGCGGCCGCCAGGGTCGCGCTCGCGAGGCTCAACATTCCGCCCCAGAAGACCCCGAAAGCGAGCCCGTTGGCGAAGGCCAAGACGAAAGCCGGCAGAGGCGCCGCAAGGGCCTGAAAAATCATCAGCAGCGCCGAGACGACCGGCGCCCAGACACCGAACGAGAGGATGTAGTCTCTGAGCCCCGCGATGTCCCCCTGGAGGAGGATCGCCGCGGCCCGGTCCACCTCCGAGCGGAACCCTGGCAAGAGTAGATAGGCGAGCCCGAACCCCGCCAGGGCCGCCAAAATCAGCGCGAACCTGACCCACCTCACGGTCCGGCGGTCGACTTTCACCCCAACCTCGATGTCCGTAACCAGTATCCTCGCCCACGCGAGAGCGGCCGAACGTCCGGCGCGAGTTGTTCCTCCATCCTACCGCTCATCCTCTCTCCGAAGCTGCCGTTATTCTAGCCGTCATCGTCTCAACGAGTCACCGGGCAGTCCGGGTTGCTATCATCGGGGGATGCTGGACGAAAATCTTCGCCGGGGCGCCAAGCCGCTCTATAAGCCCGTTGCCACCGCGCTCGTTCGCGCCGGGGCGACCGGCAACATCCTTACCGGTAGTGGGCTGGGCATCGGGATACTTTGCCTGGCGGCGATAGCGGCCGGGCTTAATGTCCTGGGTCTCTTTCTCTGGCTCCTGAACCGGCTCCTCGACGGTCTCGACGGGGAGGTGGCGCGTCTGCGGGGCGAGGACTCGGAGCTCGGCGCCTTCTTCGACATCGTGGCGGATTTCTTCATGTACGGCGGTTTTCTGGTTGCCCTTGCCGTCCAGCATCCGGGCAGCCGCCTCGCCCTGGTCGTGCTCTTCCTCGCCTACTACTTGAACGGCAGCGTCTTCCTGGCCCTCTCTGGCATCCTGGAGCGGCTCAAGAGGAAGCGCCTCACGGAGCGGGGCTTTCACTTCCGCCGCTCGCTCACCGAAGGGTTCGAGACCATCGTCGCCGGGGTGCTCTTCCTCGTCTTTCCCACCCACGTCTCTCTCATCGCCGGGCTCTTCGCCGCGATGGTTTTCACCTCCGCGGCCCAGCGCCTGCGCGACGGACGGCGGTTGCTAGAGCGGGCCGGATAACCCGCTCACGAGACCTTACCCAGCCCGAGGAAGCCGCAGGCGTCATCCGTCTCGGAAGGTTTCAGGTAGCGGAGGGCGACTATGAGGGCGAGGACGGCGGGAAGGGCGAAGACGATGGCGAGGGCGGAGGTGATTACGGGGTCGTTGCCGGAGGCTGCGGAGAAGAGGAGCATCGGCAGGGTGACGACGTTGCCACCCCCGATCAGGAGGGTCAGGATGTACTGGCCCCAGGAGATCAAGAACGCGAACAGCCCGGCGACCGCCACCCCAGGGGCGGCTTCCGGCAGCGTAACGTACCAGAACGCCTGCCAGGGGTTCGCCCCCAGCGTCCTGGCCGCCTCTTCGAGATCCCCTGTCCGCTCGGCGAAGATGCTGGTGAGTATGATCGCCGTGTAGGGAACCGTAGGAACCAGGTGAACCAGGAAGACCCCGAGCATCGTGTCCGCAAGTCCGAGCCGGATGAAGGTCAGGTGGACACCCATCGTCGAGGCGAGTGGAGGGACCAGTATTGGCAGCAGGATAACGAAGATCACGATCCCCTTGAAGCGCCACTCGTAGCCGCCGAGCGCCATCCCGGCCGGCAGACCGACCACCACCGAGGCTAGCGCGACCGAGACCCCGATCAGGAGGCTATTCAGCGTCGCCGCGAGTACGCGCCCGCCCGGCTCGGCGAGGTGCTGGATTCCACGGAGCGACCACTCCGCCGGCACGAGGTCCGGGAAGCGCCACTCTCCGGCGAAGGCCCATACAAACAGCGGCACGAAGGGCAGCGCCACGAGCGCCGTGACGAGTAGGAGCCCCGCCTTGCTCTGTCTCTTCCTCAAGGGTCTCGCCTACGCCCGAGATCCCTGGCGAGCCGCAGGTAGAGCGCGGCGAAGACGGCGGTTATGAACGAGATCAGGACGTTTATCGCCATCGCGACCGGACGAGCCGTGAGCTCGACGTCGCGGTACTCATTGTAGGCCATCACCGGAAGTATCGTCGGGTAGGTCTTGCCGAGCAGGTACGGCACCTCGAACGCGCCGAAAGTGAACGCGAAGACTATCAGGCTCGCGGCGATAATCCCCGGCGCGATAACCGGGAAGACCACGAACCAGAACCTCTGCCAGGCGTTCGCTCCGAGCGTGCGCGCCACGTCCTCCAGCTCCCCCGCGACGCCCCGCAGCGAGGCGAGCACGACGAGCGCGATGAACGGCACCTCCTTCCACACGTAAGTGAGGATAATGCCAACGGAGTAGCGGTCGTAGAGCAGCGCCGGGAACTCGCGCGGTTCTCCGATCAGACCGAGCGCCGCCGCCAGGCGAGCCCCGAGCCCCGTCTGGGAGATGATGAGCGCGATCCCGACCGCCGCGACGAGGTGCGGGATCGTTATGGGTAGCTGGAAGACAACCGTCGAGAGCCGCCCGCTGCCGTGCCTCAGCGCCAGTGCGGCCAGCACGGCCAGCACCGTCGAGAAGACCGTGGAGGCCCCGGCTATGTAGACGGTCAGGAGGAACGAGTCGAGGAAGTCATCGCCCGTGAGGACCTGGTCGTAGGCGTCGAGGCTTATCTGCGTTTGCCCGATGGCGGGCAGGTACCCGAGGGACTGTATGACGGCGGAGATAAGTCCCCCACCGAAGAGCACGCCGATCACCAGCAACGCCGGCGTGAGGAGCAGGGCTATCTTGATCCTACCTCCCAAACCCTACTCCTTTAGAACCCGCTCCTGCCAGCCGTCCTCCAGTTCCAGCAGCCACCCGGAACGAGCCTCGGAGACCCGGTTCTGCTGCAGCTCGCGGGTCGAGAGCGTGGCTGTGCCCCCGGACTCGGCGAACTCTTTTCGCGCGTCCTCCGGCAACCGGTCCACATCCAGGGTGGTCAGATCTCCCCAACCGTTCGCGTCCTGCTTCTCCAGCTGGGCCTCCGGGCTCTGCAGGAAGTTTGCCACTACCTGCGCCCCGGCCTTGTTCGGGCCGTTGAACGGTATCGCGAGGTAGTGGGTGTTGCTCAGGGTCCCGCCCTCCAGGAGGTAGGTGCGGGTGCTCTCCGGGAAGAGGCCGT
Source organism: uncultured Actinomycetes bacterium (assembly GCA_937873125.1). Taxonomy (GTDB): domain Bacteria; phylum Actinomycetota; class Rubrobacteria; order Rubrobacterales; family Rubrobacteraceae; genus JACDDK01. The sequence continues at coordinate 23,042 of CALMWA010000133.1, forward strand.
TATTGACCTGGCGCTGCGCGAGCTGCGGGTTGTAGCTCATGTCCAGCCAGACTTCGCCGTTCTGGTAGAGCTCGTCCAGCTTCGTGGACGACTCCGGGTAGGTCTCGCCCTCCCGCCAGAGGTTCGGCTCGATCTCGTTCAGGAAATCGTAGACTTCGGGCGCCTTCTGGGCAAAGACTTCTTCGTCGAAGGGCTTCTGGTAAGGCTCGGTCTCGCCTGTAACGCCGTAGAGAACCTGCTCCATGAAGGCGTTGCCGGTGAAATCCGGCGGGGCAGGGTAGGTGAAGCGTCCGGGGTTTCGCGCCGT
>CALMWA010000134.1 GCA_937873125.1 uncultured Actinomycetes bacterium
GGGACCATTGCCGCCCACGATCGTGTCGTTACCTAGCTCGCCTTTGACGGAGTTCTTCGAGGAGCCCGAGCCACCACTCACGACCGTACCGTCGACGGCTTGGGCCTCCGAGAGTAGGTAGTTATCGTCAGCGAAAAGGGTGTCATCTCCCGCTCCGCCTACGATCGAGTCGTTGCCGCCCTTGCCCGCTACCGTGTCGTTTCCGCCAAAGCCATTGATCGTGTCTATATCCTCGGTGCCCACGATGTTGTCGTCGCCGCTGGTGCCGTTAAGAGTAGCCGCGACCGCCAACCCACTCGCTATTAGGAGCGCGACTCCCATCGCAGCGAGGAACAGAACTACCCGCCTCGTTCCCCAAATACCCAACATGGTGTCTCCTTTCCCGCGACTGACCGCGAGTGTGCGGACGGGAACAGCATCGTGCTGTCCGTCTTTTTGATGTTGGAGTTATAATAAACATGGTATAGAAAGTGCTGCCTCCTCGAAACTACGTATTTTTAGCTAGCCCATATGGGCTAGCTTCGAAGCTCTAACGAGTGCATAACGTCGGTGTCATGCGCAGGACGTTCCGATCATCTGTATAAAAGATTGCGTGTTACCATAGCGGGAAGGTTTTCGGGAAGGTGGTACCATCGCGCGTCCACCCGATGTCCTTGTCGGGGTGAGATAGGTTAGTTCGCCCATCGCTGACGAATCCGAGGGTAGCTGTCAGGGTTACGAACAACGAGGAAGGATCCGAATGAACAACCTGTTCGATGAGAGCGTGCCCCTCGTCAAAGCGGCGAATTTAGATGTGCGGCTGGGTCAGAAGCACACGTTCGGTGGCATGACCACTACCTTGGTGCGAGCCTACGCCGACGAGAACAACGTTGTGGTGGGTTACAGTTTTGGGGGCTCGGACGAGTTGAGCTCCGCTAAGCACATGCTGCCGAAGGCGAGGCTCGTCGACACCACCGGCCGAGACTTCACGGTCGTCGATAGTCGGGGAGCAGTTCGGAACGACGGAGGATCCTTGAGCATGAAGCGGACCCAGGTGGACGCGGTGACCATCTTCGAGGCTTGCGAGAAGCTCACCGTGTCTGGCGAACACGGCTTTCATCTCATGGTCGAGCTTCTCACTTCGTCGTCCGAAAGCACCGCTCCTGAAGCGGAAGCGCCGATGGAGACATGCGGCGGTCCCTTTGACTTCGACTTCAAGATTCCCGTTTGGCCCATCACAGTCTTGGAGGTGGGCCGAGAACAGCAAGCAAAGGGTCTGTCGCTATCCCTGGAGCGGGTAGAGAGTTCCCCTGCGAAGACCCGAGCATTCATTCGCTTCATGCCTCCAGATATCGAGCGTAGCTGGATACCCATCGTGAAGACTGCGTTCTTCAAGCAAGGGCGCTTGGCCGATACTCCCATGACAGAAACCCGTTGCGCTTCATTCTCATTTCAGGAATCCTTGCACGGCAAGCCGGGCAAGTACTCATTGACAGTAACAGAGATTGTGGGCTTCTCCCCAGATCGTCCAGAGAAGGACAAGAGAATCCACGGCCCGTGGCGATTCCGTTTCGAGATTCCTATCTCATAGCCGGTCGCTCGTCCACACCCTTTTGTCTCTGGGATATAGTCCTGTCGTGGAGTGCGAAGCAAGAGCAGGGCTCTCGCCGACACGATGACGGACAATTCCAATCGAATACTATGCAAACGACGGCCAAACCTCTCACGAATCGCCCGCGCGGGATGATGTATGCTGGGTTTCATCGTGAGTAGATCATTCTCCGGAGGGACGCTTGGGACCGCTTAGAACAGGATTCGCCTACGGGCTGATGGCCGTCTGCCTGACGCTGGTGGTGGGTTTCCGGTTCCTGTACCTGGACCCGGTGAGCACACCGGAGTGGGTGCTGGCGGCCGCCGAGACGTTTCTGCCGCTGGTGGCGGCCGCGGCCCAGATATTCCTGGGTATTCTCGCCGCGATCCGGGTGCGGCCGGTCAACGTGGACCCGGAGGTGCCGTACCGCGCGATCCTCGTGCGAGACTGCACCCTGGCGGCTGCGGTCGTCGCCGTAATGGTCGGGATCACGCTGATCCTGATGACCGCCCTGCACGCGACGGTCTTCGCTGATGGCCTGCGAACCTACGCGGGTGACGCCGCGCCCCGCATCGCCGCGTACGTGAACGAGACCGGCCAGGAGCTACGAGACCCTCCGCCGCCGACGAGTGCCGGGCAGATAGAGCGAAACCTGCAGCCGCCCGCACTGCGAGATCTCGGGCGTTCCATCTTCAACCTCGTGCTGCGGGCGATACTCATCGGCGCGCTCGGTGCGGTGGTCGGCCTGATCAGGGGGCTCGCTCACCGGGGCCGCACATCCGGCGCCGAGCCTGCAAAGCCGGGAGCCGGGAAGCCGCGGGAGGGTTGATGCAGGGCCGTGCAGTGCGAGTCGCGGCGGCCCTGCTCCTCGACGCCCTTGTCGGCGAGCCCCCCGAGAGCGTGCATCCAACAGTTTGGATGGGCCGCGCGATAGCGGTATTCGAGCGGAAGTCCGTGGTGCTCAAAGATCCGAGCGCCCGGCTCACGGCCGGCGCCGCTCTGGCTCTCTCGCTACCCACCGCCGTATTCCTCACGACGCGCGCGGCGCTTTCGTTGGCGCCGCGCTCTCTGCGGTGGCCGCTGGAGGTTGCCCTGATCTCCACCACCCTCTCTATGCGGGGGCTCGCCCGCGCGGCCCTCGCTGTCGAACACGAGCTGGAGAGAGGAGATCTAAACGCGGCCCGTGCGCGCGTCGGCGAGTTCGTCGGCCGGGACACCAATGATCTGTCCAGGCCCGAAGTCGCTCGCGCCGCCGTCGAGTCCGTCGCCGAGAACACGAGCGACGGCGTGGCCGCCCCGATGCTCTACGGCGTGCTTTTTGGCGCGCCCGGCGCCCTCGCATACAAGTCAATCAACACCCTCGACTCCATGCTGGGCTACCGCGAGCCGCCGTACACATACCTCGGACGGGCCTCCGCGCGCCTGGACGACCTCGCAAACTTCGTGCCTGCGAGGCTCACGGTACTCGCCGTGACCGCCCTCACCGGGTCGGGGGCCACGGGGGCCGCGTACCTCTACGGACCGCTGAGCAGCAGCCTGAACGCCGGCTGGGTGGAGGCTGCGTTCGCGGGGGGGCTCGGGTTGCGGCTCGGTGGCACGAACACTTACGGTGGTGTGACCCGTCCCGGCGCAGTCCTCGGTACCGGCCGCTCCCCGGAGGCCCACGACATCGGCCGGGCAGTAGTTCTCATGCGCCGGGCCTGCGCGCTTCTAGCCGCCCTGAATGTCGTCGCCAGGATCGCCGGTCGTGGTTAGAGGCTGGACGGGACACGCGGACGGCCGGCATCACGGTGCGCACGGCGCCGAAGTGTCGCGAGCCGTGGGCGCTGCTGCCTCGGAGTTTCTAGACTGTAGCCAAAACATCAATCCGCTGGGGGCGCCCGCCGGCGCGGTCGAAGCCGCCCGGAACGCCGACTTTTCGGGCTACCCGGACCTCGGTTATCTGGAGCTTCGTAAGGCACTGGGTAAGTACCTGTGCGTCTCCCGTGACCCCGTACTGCCTACCAACGGGGGCGCGGAGGCTCTCTTCCTTGCCACCCGCGTGGCAGCCGAGGCCCGGGTTGAAGGACGGGCGATCATTACGGAACCAACCTTCAGCGAGTATGCTGCAGCCGCCCGCGCCGCCGGTTTCGAGGTCGAACGCCGCATCGTACGGCGGGCCGAGGATGGTTTCAAGCTGGACCCGAAGTCGTTTGGGGACCTCACGGACGTGGGGTTAGTGTTCTTGTGCAACCCAAACAATCCCACGGGCGGTGCGATGCAGCGGGATGAGGTTCTGGAGATCGCCGGCCACTTGGGAGAGGCTGGAGTCCCGCTGGTCTTGGACGAGGCGTTTGTTGACTTCGTGCCGGAGGCCAGCGTCGTTTCGAGCGTGGGGCTTGGCGGCTTCGGCAACCTGCTGATCGCGCGGTCGTTCACCAAGTTCTTCGGCATCCCCGGACTGCGTCTCGGAGCTTTGATCTGCTCCGACACCGAACTCGCTCAATCATTTCAGCCGTCCTGGTCCGTGAACGCGGTAGCGGCGACAGCGGGTATCTCCGCTGCTGCCGACGATACTTTTACCGAAACGTCCATTGTTGAGATGGCTCGCCTACGCGAAGACCTCTACGCTCGACTGAAGGCCTTGCCGGGCATCCGGCCGTATCCCGGAGCGGCGAACTTCTTGCTGGTCCACGGTCCGGAGGGACTCTCGGACAGGTTGATCCATCGCAGGGTGCTGGTGCGGGGTTGCGAACCGTTTTTGGGTCTGGGAGCCGGTTATTTCCGGGTGGCGGTTCGAACGGCGGAGGAGAACCGGCGGCTCGTCGAAGCGATCTGGGAGGAGCTGTAAGCGTTCGTGCCCTGATACTGGGCGGTTCCCGCAGCGGAAAGAGCGCCGCGGCGGAACGTATGGTCCACGACATCGACGCCGGGCGCGTTTTGTACGTGGCGACCGCCGAGACCGCGGACGACCCGGATCTGGAGCTTCGCGTGCGTACCCACCGGGAGCGTCGCCCCCCAGACTGGCATACCCTGGAACTCGGCGGCGGTGACCTGGATGCGGTGCTAAACGATGCCGGGGACCACGACGCTGTTCTCTTCGACGCTATTACACTCTGGGTCTCCGCCCGGATGGAACGGAACGATGTGCTAGAGCAGTTCGATGCGTTCCTCGAAGGAGCGGCGTCGCTGGACGCGGCCGTGGTTCTGGTGAGTGACGAGGTGGGGCTCGGGGTGGTGCCGGAGAGTGCGGCGGGGAGGGAGTTCCGGGATCTCCTAGGGCTCGTGAACCAGCGGGCCGCCGAAGTCGCTGAGGAAGTGTATCTCTGGGTGGCGGGAATCGGCGTGAGGATCAAGTAGTGCGCGCGCTGCTCGCCTTTTTTACTGTGCTGCCGCTGCGCGCTTCGACGCTGCGTGAGGCTGCCGCGAGCGTCCACCTGTTGCCGTTCGTCGGGCTGGTGGCTGGACTGCCCGGTGCGGCGATTCTCCTCCTCGGTTACGAGCTGCCTCCGGGCGTCGCCGCCACGCTCGCGCTCGGCGCGGTATTGTTGGCCGCCGGACTGCACCACAGCGACGGTGTCCTCGACGTGGGCGATGCACTCATGGTGCGTGGGACCCGGGAGAGGCGGCAAGAGGTTCTAAAGGATGCGAGGGTCGGGATCGGGGGCCTCGGGGCGCTCTTTATCGTCTATGCGCCGGCGCTCGCCGCCCTCACCGCCGTAGCGGACAACTCTCCGGTACGCGCCGCGCTGGCGCTGCTTGCGGCGGAGGTGGCGGCGCGCTCGGCGATGGTCCTGATGCTCGCGTTCGGTGCGCCGGCCCAGGCTACTTCCTCCGCGGTCGAGTTCACGCGCTCCCTGACCGGGCTTCGCGCGACCGTGGGCGTCGCCATCGCTCTCGCCGGGCCAGCGTTGCTCGCGCTGCCGCTCGGCGGGGGCGCGCTGCTTGCCGCGCTCACCGTTCCATTAGTTGCGTTGCTGGCGCTGCGGGTCGCCGGGGGCGCCTTCGGCGGGATCTCCGGTGATGTCTCCGGCGCGACCGGCGAGTTGGCCCGCGCCGCTTTCCTGGTAGCTCTCTCGGCAACGATTTAGCCCCCCGGTACAACGCGCCGGGGGGCTAGAGTTTGACGTGGCGCTACTCGTTGCTAGGAGGCCAGGTCGTCGCCCGGTTGCATGACATGGACGGTGACGTCCGGGGCGATCTCGTCCAGATGCTTCTGTAACTCCTCCGGAGTTCCGGGGAGAAACGGGAAGGTCCCGTAGTGTATGGGGACGACGTGGCGCACGCCGAGAAGGCGCGCCGCGTGGGCGGCCTCGAACGGGCTCATCACGACCTGATTGCCGATTGGCAGCAGCGCGAGATCCGGGCTGTATAGCTCGCCGATCAGGGCCATGTCGCCGAAGACGGCGGTGTCGCCCGCATGGTAGAGCTTGAAGCCGCTCTCGAACTCTATGACGAAGCCTATCGGCTCGCCGGCGTAGATGCTGCTCCCGTCTTCGGTCTGGATGCTTGAGGAGTGGAAGGCGTTGACCGCCGTAACCTTGATACCGCCGACCTGCGCCGTGCCGCCCTTGTTGAGAGGCATGGCGTTCTCGACGCCCTGGCTCTGGAGGTAGGCGAAGATCTCGAAGTTCGCCACCACCGTCGCGCCGGTCTGCTGGGCGAGGGGTATGGCGTCGGCGAAGTGGTCGAAGTGGCCGTGGGTGATCAGAATCGTGTCCAACTCCCCGACCTGCTTCAACTCCTCCGGAGTCTGGGGATTGTCGGTGAGAAAGGGGTCTATTATGATCTGCTCCCCACCGGCGGTTACGAACCGGAACGTCGCGTGCCCGAGGTAGTTGATCCTGATTCCGCCGAGCATCTCTTCCACAATTTCCTCCATCTTGTTGCGTGCAGTTGCTTGAGCAAAACAGCTTACTCCATACCCGCCGCCCACGCCGGAGAAACGATACGCTGCCCTTGCAACAACCGCCTATCGGACGGCGGGTAAAACCAGTAAGCTGAGAGTCCAGAATAGAGAGCCGACCGCTAGGGGGTTTGCGTGGGATACCTTCCGATAGAGGATCACGGTGTAATAGGGGATCTGCACACGGCGGCGCTCGTCGGCACAGACGGGACTATCGACTGGCTGTGTCTGCCGGCCTTCGACTCTCCGAGCGTGTTCTGCTCCATCCTGGACGATGAGAAGGGCGGGCATTTCTCCCTGCGTCCTACGGATTACGTCCGCAGCCAGCAGCTCTACCTGCCGGACACGAACGTGCTGCTCACGCGCTTCCTCTCGCCCCAGGGAGTCGCGGAGGTGCTGGACTTCATGCCGATTCACACCGGACACGGGGAGCGCCACCGGCTGGTTCGGAACGCTCGCGTGATCCGGGGCGAGATGACCTTCGAGGTCGAGTGCCGGCCCGCCTTCGACTACGCCCGCTGCCCGCACACGGTCTCCACCGGCAAGACCGGGGTGGTCTTCGACTGCGGCAATTTCCGCCTCGGCCTGACGACCAACATCCCCCTCAAGGAGACCAACGGCGGGGGAGCGGGCGCCAGGTTCACGCTCGGAGCGGGGGAAAGGGCGACCTTCGTTCTGGCGGACATCGGGGAGAACGAGGGACCTGGCGACATTCTATCTCCGCCGGAGTTCGAGGAGTTGTTGGGACGCACGCTCACGTACTGGCGGCGTTGGATCTCGCGCAGCACCTACGGTGGGCAATGGCGCGAGGTCGTGAACCGCTCGGCGCTCGCGCTAAAGCTCATGGTCTACGACCCGACCGGGGCACTCGTGGCCGCGCCGACGATGGGCCTTCCGGAGAGGATCGGGGGCGAACGCAACTGGGACTACCGCTACACTTGGCTGCGCGACGCCGCGTTCGCGCTCTACGCTCTCATGGCCGTCGGCTTCGAGGAAGAGGCCGGCAACTTCATGGGCTGGCTCCGGGATCGCTGCGCGCAAGACCGCGACGGACTCCTCCAACCGCTCTACGGCATAGACGGGCGCAAGGACATCGAAGAGTCGGCCTTGGATCATCTCTCCGGCTACATGAATTCCGGGCCAGTGCGACTCGGCAACGCCGCCTACGAGCAGATACAACTCGACCTCTACGGGGCCGTCCTCGATGCGGCCTACCTCTACAACAAGCACGGCGCGCCGCTCGATTACGACCTCTGGCAGAACGTCCGCAAGATACTGGACTGGCTCTCGGACAACTGGCAACGCCCTGATGAAGGGATGTGGGAGGTCCGGGGTGGTAAACGCCAGTTCGTCTCCTCGAAAGTGATGTGCTGGGTTGCCCTCGAACGCGGGATCCGCATCGCCCGTCAGCGGGGTCTGCCGGGAGGAGATGGACATTGGATCTCCGAGCGCGACCGGATCTACGAGGAGGTAATGGCGAAAGGCTGGAACCCGCAGCGCAAGAGCTTCGTCCAATTCTACGGCTCGGACGCCCTGGATGCGTCGCTGCTACTTATGCCGCTCGTCAAGTTCGTCGGTCCGACGGACCCGCGCTGGCTCGCCACCCTCGACCTTATCCAGAAGGAACTCACCCACGACACCCTCGTGGACCGTTACCTGAACGCCGAGGCCGCCCCGGACGGGCTTGCGGGCGACGAGGGCAGCTTCAGCATCTGCTCTTTCTGGCTCGTCGAGTGCCTCACCCGCGCCGGCAAACTGGACGAGGCGCGCCTCGCGCTGGAGAAGATGTTCTCCTACGCCAACCACCTCGGCCTCTACGCCGAGGAGATCGGGACCTCCGGCGAGGCGCTCGGCAACTTCCCCCAGGCCTTCACGCACCTCTCCCTGATAAGCGCCGCCGTACACCTCGACCGCGCCCTGCACCACTCGTAGATCATGACCGCCCCGCTCTTCGAGGCCATCCCGAACTTCAGCGAGGGCCGCGATGCGGCCAAAATCTCGCGCATCGTCTCCTCCGTCCGCGCCGTACCGGGCGTCCGCATCCTGGATCTGCACACCGACCCCGACCACAATCGGAGCGTCCTCACCTTCGCCGGCGAGGAAGAGCCCGTGCTCCAGGCTGCCGTAGCCCTCGCCGCCGCGTGCGCCGGCGAGATCGACCTCTCGAAGCAGACCGGCGTTCATCCGAGGATGGGCTCCCTGGACGTGCTGCCGTTCGTCCCACTCGAAAACGCCACCATGAACGACGCGGTTCGCCTTGCCCACCACGCCGCCCAGAAGGTCTGTGCCCTCGGATTTCCGGTCTTTCTCTACGAACACGCCGCGACCTCCCCGCACCGCCGGAACCTCGCTGAAGTCCGCCGGGGCGGCTACGAGGCTCTCGCAAAGCGCATAAAGGATCCCCTATGGCACCCGGACTACGGCCCAAACACCCTCGACCTCCGCCTCGGGGCCGTTGCCATCGGCGCCCGACATTTCCTCATCGCCTTCAATGTATATCTCGACACGCCGGACGTGGATGTCGCCCGTCAGGTCGCCCGGAAGGTCCGGGAGCGTGATGGCGGACTGCCGGGCCTGAAAGCCCTGGGTCTAGAGGTCGCGGGCCGTGCACAGGTGTCGCTCAACATCACCGATATCGAAGCCACGCCGCTGCCCGTAGCCCTGGAAGCCGTGCGCGAGTCGGCGGCCGTTCACGGCGCCCGCGTGGAGTGGACGGAGTTGGTCGGTATGATGCCGCTAGAAGCGCTGGTGCAGACCGCGCGGCACCACCTGGCACTGAGAGATTTCGGACCGGAACAAATCCTGGAAGCGGGGCTATGAAATACCGGCCCGGATGCAACATCAACGGAAGAGGAGCAGCAATGAACCAGCGCACGTTGGTCGCGGCGGCGATCCAGATGTCCTCGACCCCGGACAAAACTGAGAACTTCGGGACGGCCGAAGCTCTGATCCGGGAGGCCGCCGCAGCGGGTGCGGAGCTTGTCGCTTTGCCGGAGTTGTGGAGTTGCCACGGCCTCGACACCGTCTACCGTGAGAACGCCGAACCCATCCCCGGCCCCACGACGGAGTTCCTGGGCAACCTGGCGCGCGAACTCGGCATATACATCCTTGGCGGCTCCATCCTCGAAGGTGAACCCACAGCCATGAAACCGCATAATACCTCTACATTCTTCGGACCGGACGGCGAACTATCGGCGGTGTACCGGAAGATTCACCTCTTCGACGTCAAGGCCCCCGACCGCGAATATCTGGAGAGCAAGTCAATCGAGGCCGGCGAGGAAGTTGTGACGGCGAAGGCCGGTGCGGCCATGCTAGGTCTTTCCGTCTGTTACGACGTGCGCTTCCCGGAGTTGTACCGGCTGCTCGCCCTTCGCGGCGCGGAGATCCTCGCCGTACCGGCGGCGTTTACATTGCAGACCGGCAAGGATCACTGGGAGTTGCTCCTGCGGGCGCGGGCGGTCGAGAACCAGGCGTTCGTGATCGCACCGGCGCAGTGGGGCCGGAAGGCGGATGGCCGCTGGACTTACGGGCGGTCCATGATCGTGGACCCGTGGGGTACTGTCCTCGCCCAATGCCCCGACCGCGACGGCTACGCCTTGGCTATCCTCGACCTAAACTACCTCGATCGCTTCCGGAGCGAGTTCCCCGCGCTCGCGAACCGGCGTCCCGAAGCCTACGATTGGTAGATGGTCTTCCATCCGCTACCAGAGCAGCCCGATTACGGCGAGTACCAGAACTGAGACGGCGACCGGTGCTATAGCGTAGCGCAGGATCTCGCCCTCGCGTCCCAGCAGGCCCACCGCTGTCGCGGCGAGCACTATGCGCTGCGGGGCCAGTAGGCTGGCGTGGCTCCCGGCGACGTTCTGGATCGCCGCCGTGATCTCACCGGACACCCCTACCCCGCGAGCCGCCTCCACCTGCAATGGCATGAACAGAGCATTGGAAGCGGCGTTGGAGCCGGTCAACGCCCCACCCAGCGCGCCGAGAACGGGAGAGACCGCCGGATAGAGACTCCCGAACGATTCCGCACCCGAAGCCAGCAGAGCCGCCGCTCCGCTACCCGACACCACCTCACCCGCAAGCACGAAAGTCAGGACCGCGCCGGCCGTTGGGAGCCACTGCTTGAACGTGCCGCGGACCGCGCCGCCGCCGTCCAGCGTCCCGATGCCGAACAGGGCCGCCGTGAAGCCCGCCGCCAGTAGCAACGGTAGGCCGGGACCGGCAAATACGGGACCGAGACGCGCCAGCGAGTTGCTTATTCCGGCTACTCCGCTGGACAGGGCTAGCAGCGCGAGCAAGAATCCGTACGGCAGTAGCGCCCGCACCGGCACGCCATTCACCCGGCGGCGCCGGCGCGCCATGAACACCGCTGTGGCTGACAGCCCGCCCACGGCCCCCGAAAGCTCCGGCGCCAGGTACAGGCTCGTGAGCAGCGTACCGCTGCCCGCCGCGAGACCGAGCAAGATCGCCTCCGCCCCGTGCCGCTTCACGCCGGCGGTTCCACCCGCGAGAGCGACCGCCGCCACGCCGTAGACCGGGTACAGGGGCAGGTTCAGGTACGCGCTCGCTGTTGAGAGGTCACGGAAGCCCATACCGGCGAGGTCCGCCCCGATCACAGTCCCAACACCCAAGGCGCCCCACGGCACCGCGCACTGTCCCCAACTCGCCAGCACCGCCGCCTTGATCGGCGAAAACCTCGCCGCAAGCAAGATGGGTGCGCTGATGACCACCGCCACCCCAAACCCCGTAACCGACTCGAAGAAGGGCGCTACCCCGACCACGATTCCGGCCGCTAGCGCCTCCTTCTCCGGCTCTAGCCGCCCGAGATACCGCGAGACCGCCTCGACCGCTCCGCCCGCCGAGAGCAGGTTATAGAGTAATAACCCCCCGAAGAGCACGTACAACACCTTCGCCGAAGTACCGGCCCCGTCCAGCAAAGAGTCTGCCAACCCCGCCGACTCCAGCGTGGGCCACACCCACGCCCCGGCGAGAGCGGCGACGAGAGCCGCGATCCCCGCCCACACGGCGGGCCAACGCAACACGACCAAAAGCGCTACCGCGATCACGAACGGCGAGACCGCCACTAATGTCCCAACGATATCTACCATGATAGAATTCCTTCTACCAAATGAATGGTTCAGGCGCAACAGAAGGTAGCGCGATGGTGGAGGCGGTCTCGTCCGGGCGGTTGGGTGTTCGGGTGCGGGATCTCCGGCGGCGGCGAGGGTTGACTCTGGAGGCTCTCGCGGAGACCTCCGGGGTGAGTCGGGCCATGATCTCCAAGCTTGAACGCGGCGAGAAGAACCCAACCCTCGTGGTCGCCGCCAGGCTCGCGGAGGGGCTCAACGTTACGCTCTCCCAACTTGCCGGGATGGAAGACCGGCGGGAGGTGATCGTCGTGCCGCGTGACCGGCGCATGACCATGCGCGACCCGGAGACCGGCTTCGAGCGTCAACTACTCTCCCCGACCTTTGCCGGGAGCGGCGTAGAGTTCATCCGCAACGTCATCCCGGAGGATGAAACCTCCGGGGAATTCCCGCCGCACCGTAAGGGCGTCGAGGAATACATCGTGGTCGAGCGTGGGCGTCTGCGGGCGGTGCTGGATGGCGATGAGTACGCGCTGGAAGAGGGGGACGCCGTCTACTTCGAAGCCGACGTAACGCACCGTTTCGACAATCTCGGCGAGGGAGCGTGCAGCTACTACCTGGTCATAAGCTCGCGGGGCGCTTGAGCGGCTGACGCGCTGAGGCTACGACCTCGGCGGAAACTCCGCGAACGCGTAGCCGTACTTGCTGGTAAAGGCCGTGAGTTTCTCCAGGACTGCGGGATCTGTCAGGGCGGCTTGAAGGGGGATGCGACCTTCGGCAGCCTCCTCGAAAAAGCGATCCATCCCTGCTGGAGAAAACATGAGTAGGACCCTGGTTGGCTCCGTTTCTGGGTTCGAGGGTTGGTGGATGACACCTCGCGGCACCACCACGAAAGATCCTGTAGGAGCCGTGATCGTGCGCGGTCCAACCCGTACGGTTAGCACGCCTTCGAGCACGTAGAAGACCTCATCGTGGTCACGGTGGATGTGTGGTCGGGGACCTGGAGACCCCGGAGGGATGATGTTGTCGTGGATCGAGTACGCTCCGCCGGTGTCCGAGTCCCGGAGCTTGACCACCATCCGCCCACCGATGGGGTTCGCGAGCACCTCACCGTCATCCGGGCTTACGAGTAGACCCCCGTTATCGGTCCTCAAGGCCGCGCTTCTTCCCGCACCGAATCCGCGAGTCGGCGGTCAGCATACACCGGAGCGCGTCCCTATGATGCTTCTAGCAGACTGGTCTTGCGGAGGCGGGCTTCGTTGCCGGCGCGGTGGCCGCGGTAGTAGTCGAGCCTGTCGGAGGGCTCTTTCCACTTCCTGAGACGCCGGTTGGTGGAGAAAAGTTCGGGGCTCTTGTAGCGGCCGTCGAGCCAGCCGCACCAGTAGGCCTCGCTGTGATCTTCGGACTTCCAGGAGACCTCTCGGGCCGAGACCGGGACTACCTCCGAACCGCACGCGGGACACCAATAAACGCTGTCCGGAAGGCGGCGCATCTCGGGGTGGCCGCACTCGCAGGCGTGTCCGCCTGTAACGTCCGGCAGCGACGCTATGTCCCGGAGCGTTTTGAGGGTCGGACCGCCAATGAGGCTGCTACAGCTATCGCAGCGGGCCGACTCGCGTCCCAGAGGCTGAAGAACCCCCGATTCGCACAAAGGACAGTCAAGGAACTTCGGGTTGGTGGTTGTCGTGATGTCTTCCATCTCCTGTCCTTTCCTGGTAGTTGTTTGCTATACCAGTAATTTTACGGCGCACGGATAGAAATACATCGCACAAATGACTGATCTTTTAGTAATGATTATGGTACAGGCGTTTCTAGTCCAAATGGTGTATACGGCCTGTTCGACGGTTTTTCAGAGCGTGTAGCGGCCGGTGGCGAGTTGGGCGAGAACCCGGCCCCGGATAGCCGGAATGTCGGAGCCGGAGGCGTAGAGTTCCTCGATCGGGGTGAGGAGGTCCTTCGCTCCCAGGGGGATGTCGCCGCCGGCCGTAGTGACGCGGTGGGAGCCGTCCTCGAGCTCCAGCAGTTGCTTGCGCCCGCCGCGCTTGCCGCGCTTGGAGCGGTCCTCGCCATTCACTTCCACGATGTCCAGGGAGTAGTCGATCATGGGCGCGTCCGCGATGGCGCCGCCGACGCCGTAAGCGTCGCAGACGGGGTTCAGGTGGAGTATGTAGTCCACGTCGATGCCGCCGGAGGCGAAGATCTTGACGTGAGAGAAGCCGTTGCGGTCAAGTTCCCATCGCACCTCGCGCATCAGGTCGCGGAAGTCGCCGCGGCGGTTGCCGGGAGTATCCATGCGGATGGCGTAGATGGAGTCCGGGATCTCCCGCGCCGCTATCAGCGCGCCGAACTTCTCGTCGTCGAAGGTGTCTATGAGGATGGTGCGCGGCACGTCCTGTGCCACGGTCTCGTCGAAAGCGCGGGTGGCCTCGGCGGTCGAGCCGAGCAGCAGCACCAGCGCGTGGGGAAGAGTCCCGCTGGCGGGGATTCCGAGCCTGCGGGCGGCGAGCTCCACCGCCACCCCGTCGCAGCCGCCGAGGTACGCGGCCCGCTCTATCATCGGCGTGATCGCCGGGTGCATCCGGCGCGCCCCGAAGGAGACGACCGGCTTCTCGCCAGCGGCAATGCGGCACCGGGACGCGCCCGTGGCGACCCCCGACGCCTGGCACAGAAAGCCCAGGATCGCCGTCTCGTGTTCCGCGAACGCGCCATACGGACCGGAGAGAGTGAGGATCGGCTCGTTCGGCCCGCAGATGGTCCCCTCCGGCACCGCCCGCACCTCGACCTCGACATCCGCCAGCAGGTGCGCCACCTCGTCCAGGCCCGTCACCACGAACCACTCGTCCGGGTCGGAGGTCTTGTACGCGATCTCCGCGTGAACGTGCGCGTTGTCGAGTCCACGGGCGCGCAGGATCTCCATCGTGCGGTGGAAGTACACGTCGGCCACCTCGGCGCCCTTTATCTCCGCCTCCGAAGCCGTGTTGAATCTCAAGCTCCCGCTACCACCGTTGTCTCCCCGCAACCCAGTGCCCTTTCCCGTAGCCTGCCTGCCGCGTATGATAGCCAATAATGGATGACGTTGGCCTGACGCAGACATTCGCCGCCGCCGCCGGGACTCCCTACGCCGCCGCGGCAGCCGCGGAGGTGTACCGGGCCGGCGGGAACGCCGCCGATGCCGCCGTAGCCGCCGCCGCGGCCGTGAGCATAACGGAACCTCTTATGAGTTCCGTCGGGGGCGGCGGGTTCGCCCTCGTTCGCGACCCGGACGGGTCGGCCGAGCTGATCGACTACTTCGACATCATGCCTGGCAAGGGGCTTCCGGCGTCCGCCTTCGGCGCGAATGGGTCGCCGCACACCGTTACCCTCAAGTACGGCGCGGGAGTGCGCTCCATCATCGGTGGCGCGTCCTCGGCGGTCCCCGGCTCCCTGCGCGGCTGGGAGTTGCTGCTGGCGCGGCATGGGAAGCTGACTTTGAAGGAGACGCTCGCGCCCGCCGCCCGGCTCGCGCGCGAGGGCTTCCGGCTGTGCCGAACGAGCGGCATGTGGCTGGCCGTCGCTGAGGAGGTCCTGCGTCTCACCGACGAGACCCGCAAGAACTTCTACAACGGCGACCGGGTCTACCTGGAGGGCGAGGAGATGCGCTTCCCGGAGCTGGCGGACACGCTCGACGCCGTCGGTGAGGAGGGGGCGGACCTGTTCTACAAGGGGCATCTCGGAAGAACCATCGCCGCTTACGTCGCCGAGATGGGCGGCATCATTACCGAGCGCGATCTCGCGGAGTACGAGCCGGTGATCCGGGAGCCGTTGGCGGTGCGCTACGGTCACGGGGAGATCTTCACCAACGGGCCACCGTCCGCCGGCGGCGCCACGCTGGCCCAGATGCTCAGGATAGTCTCCGCCTACGACCTCGCAAACATCCCCGAAGAGGAGTTCGTGCGGGTGATGGCGGGCGCGATGAAGTACGCCCTGCAAGACCGCGAGACGGCGTACATCGAGGGCGAGGGGAACGCCAAAGTCGCCGAGCGGCTCACGAGTGAGGAGTACGCGAAGACTCAGCGCCGACGCATCTTCGGTAGCCCGCACACCACGCACCTCTCCTGCGTGGACGCGGAGGGGTTCGCGGTCTCCATCACGGCGAGCATGGGTTACGGGTCGGGGCTCGTGGTCCCCGGAACCGGTATACCGCTCAACAACACCCTCGGGGAGCCGGAGTTGAACCCGAGCGGCTTCCACGCGCTAAAGCCCGGCGAGCGGCTGGTCTCCAGCATGAGCCCGACCATCGTCTCCTCGGAGGAAGGGGGGCTCGTGAGCCTCGGTTCGCCGGGGGCGTCGCGCATCCCGACGGCTATCTTGCAGACTTTGGTGAACGTCCTGGATCTCGGGATGCCCCTGGAGAGCGCCGTGCTCGCGCCGCGCTTTCACGCGGAGGGAGACCTCTTCGCCTACGAGGCCGGCGCCCGCAAGGCCGACCTGGATCGCTACGGTCGCGTGCTGCCCTACGACGAACCTTCCATGTACTTCGGGGGTGTCAACGCCGTGCGGCGCACGCCTGAGGGCCTCTTCGAGGCGGCGGCCGATCCGCGCCGCAGCGGAGGAGCGGTCTTTGTCTGAGGGTGTGGATGGTACCCGGCAGCCCGTCGGAATCTTCGGGGTGCCGATGGACCTCGGACAGGGGCGGCGAGGGGTGGACATGGGTCCCAGCGCGATCCGCTACGCGCGCCTCGAAGCCTCACTCGGAGACCTCGGATACAATGTAACCGACTTCGGGAACGCCGCGGTCCCAATCCCGGAGATCGTCGAAAAAAAAGAAGAAGTCCGGCATCTCGGTGTAATCCGTCAGGTCTGCGAGGCGGTCGCCGAGCGCGCCGCCGCGATGGTCTCGGAGGGGCTGTTCCCGATCTTCCTCGGAGGCGACCATTCCGTAGCCATCGGGACCGTCTCCGGGGTGGCGGAAGCGTTCGATACTCGAACCGGCGTGATCTGGCTCGACGCCCACGCCGACTTCAACACCCACGAGTCTTCACCATCCGGCAACATCCACGGTATGCCCCTGGCGGCTCTCGCCGGGCGCGGGCATCCTGACCTGGTCAACATCGGTAGATCTGGCGCAAGCGTGCGCGCCGAGGACGTGGTGATAATCGGCTTACGATCTGTGGACCAACAGGAGCGCGAGTTGCTGCGCGAGGCCGGCGTGCGGAGCTACACCATGAAGGAGATCGACGCTTATGGCGTGGCACAGGTGGTGCGGCGGGCCATAAAGGACCTCTCGCATCTAGACCGGGTTCATCTCTCCTTCGACCTCGACTCCGTGGACCCGGACGTCGCCCCCGGTGTCGGCACCCCGGTGCGCGGCGGACTGACCTACCGCGAGGCGCACCTGGTAATGGAGCTCATCAACGAGTCCGGCATCGTGACCTCGCTCGACGTGGTGGAGGTAAATCCAATCCTTGATGAGCGCAACGGAACGGCCGAGCTCGCGGTGGAATTGGTGGCGAGTTTGATGGGGCGCCAGATCATCGGCCTGCCGGACTAGCGTCTCCAGAACGCCGGGGAGAGCACGGCCAGGACGGTGAAGATTTCGAGACGGCCCAGCAACATGCAGACCGTCAGGACGACGCGCCCGAAAGGGTTCACAATCTCGAAGCTCTCCGAGGCGCCGACCTGATCCAGTCCAGGTCCGACGTCGTTGAGGGTCGTTGCGACGGCGGTCGCCGAGGAGAGCGGCGACAGGTTCTCCTGCAGAGAGACCATGAAGGTCGCAATGCCGAACACCAGAAGCCAGGCGGCGAAGAGACCGAGAACGGCGATACGCACGCTCTCCGGGACCACGGTGCCGCCGATCTTCAACGGTGTCATGGCGCGGGGGTGGATCATCTTGAATATGTCTTGAATGATCGTGCGGAAGACGATGATGACCCGGATAACCTTCAGGCCGCCGGCCGTCGAGCCGGCGCAGCCCCCGATGAACATCAGCAGCACGAGTGTTATCTTGGCCGCCGTATCCCATTCGTCGAAGTCTGCGGTGATGTAGCCGGTAGTGGTGATCACGCTGGATACGGCGAACAGCGAGTCCCGCAACGCCCGCCCGGCGGACGAACCGTAGTCTCCGTCCAGGACGAGCACACCCCACACGAAGAGCGTCGCCCCCGCGATGATTCCCAGATAGACCAGTAGCTCCCGGTCGAGGATCACACTCAGACGGCGCCGGGTGTAGAGCAGGTAGTAGATCGCGAAAGAGACCCCGGAGATCGTCATGAAGAAGATGATTATCGCCTCGATGACGAACGAGTCGTAGTAGGCGATGGACGCGGTCCGGTTGCTGAACCCACCCGTCGCCACGGTTCCGAAGGTGTGCAGAACGGCATCGTAGAGCGACATCCCGGCCAGGAGCAGCGCCACGGTCTGGGCCACGGAGATAGCCAGGTAGATGACGACCAGGGCCTTCGCGGTGTCGGCAATGCGGGGTGTGAGCCGCGGCTGGGTGAGCCCGGACATCTCCGCACCCAGCAGTCGGGCCGCGCCGACGCCGAGCAGCGGCGCCACCGCCACGAAGAGAACCACGATTCCGATGCCCCCGAGCCAGTGGGTCATGCTGCGCCAGAAGAGGATGGAGGGCGTCTCTCCTTCTATGTCCGAGAGCAGCGTGGCCCCGGTCGTGGTGAAGCCGCTCATCGCTTCGAACGTCGAGTCCACGAGGCTGTCGAAAGAGCCTTCGATCAGGAACGGAACACCTCCCGCGAGCGCCGCGAGGGTCCACGCCAGCGTCACGGAGAGGTAGATGTCCCGGTTTGAGACGAACTCCGCCGTCCGGCCCACGGGCGCCGTAACAAGAATGCCCAGGACGCCGGTCGGGATCATCACCGCCGACGGTAGCAGGAAGCTGTTCCACGAGCCATCGGCGTAGATTAGCGAGAGCGCGAGGGGGATGAGGAGCGCGAACCCTATCGCCAGAACTACCCCCGCGTTGACCCGTAATACGGTCCTGGCGTTCATTCGCTGCCTCTCAACCTCGCCAGAACGCCGGCGTCAGGAGAACCAGGACGGTAAAAAGTTCCAGGCGCCCGAGGAGCATGAATAACGTAAGCGATATCTTGGCCGGGCCGGGGAGGTCCGAGTAAAACTCCGGGCTGCCGACAGGCCCCAGGGCGGTCCCCGTGATATTGAGGCACGCGAAGACTGAGCCGAAAGCATCGCCCAGAGGCACTTGGTACAGGGCTATTAGCAAAGTTCCGGCTAATAAAGTCGCCACGTACACGAAAAAGAATCCCAGAACCGCGGTCCGCATCCGTTCCGGAACCACCCTGCTGCCGAGTTTCAGAGGGGTTACGGCCCGAGGGTGGACCATGCGAAACGATTCCTGCGTGGCGTGGCGCACCAGCAGCACGACCCGAATCACCTTCAGCCCGCCGGAGGTCGAGCCCGCGCAACCACCGAGGACCATCAATACCATCAACAGGCCCTGCGACAGCGGGTCCCAGGCGTTCCAATCCGCCGTGCTGAAGGCTGTACCCGTGATCAGGCTAGCGCTCTGAAAGAGCGCCTCCCGGAAGGCGAAGACCAGCGATTCCTGATAGTCGAAGGCATACAGGGAAGCGGTCATCATTACCGTGACCGATAGGATGATCCCCACGTAGGCGAGAAATTCACTGTTGCCGAGAGCGCGCCTCAGGCGCCCCTGCGTGGCGTGGAAGTAGAGAGCGAAGTTCGTACCGGAGAGCACCATACCCAGCACCACAACCAACTCGATCACCCACGAATCGAAGGCGGCTATGGAGTCGGAGTGGGTGGAGTATCCTCCGGTGGAGACGGTCGTCAGGGCGTGATTGACCGCATCGAACGGCCCCATCCCGGCCAAAAACAATGCGGCCAGAATGCCGAGCGTCAGGGTTAGGTAGATGTAGGTCAAGACCTTTGCCGTGTCCTGGATGCGCGGGGTGAGGCGTTCCACTACCGGGGTCGCCGCCTCCGCCGTGTAAAGCTGCGTGGACCCGAAGCCCACCAGGGGCGCCACCGCCACGAAGAGGACCACGATGCCTATACCGCCCGCCCACTGGGTCATGCTGCGCCACAGCAACAGGGACGGTGTCAGATCTTCCGGTGCCACCACCGAGGCGCCGGTGGTCGTAAAGCCGGCCATGGAATCGAAGAAGGCGTCCACCGGCCCCATGGAGCCCGAGAGGACGAACGGGACGGACCCGACGAGCGCCACACCTATCCAGCCTGCGGTCACCACGAAGAAGACGTCTCGCCCGGAGACGAACGTTTCGGAGGCTCGGGTCGAAGCCCGCGTCAGGCCGAACGCGGTGGACCCGAGGATCACGGCGAGAAGTGCCGGCAGCCCGAAAGCCAGAGTATTACCGTCGCCGATTACCACAGAGAAGATCGCCGGGACGAGCATCGCGACCCCGGCAGCCGCCGTGACGGCCCCCAGTACGCTGATTATTACTCTAGGGTGCAAAGAGGCGTTCTACCTCATCCACGGCGTCCTCGACGGTGAAGACCACCGCGTCGTCGCCGGGTCTGAGCACCTCTCCGCCGGTGGGGATGATGACGTCCCCGTCCCGCAGGAGCGCGCCGACGATGGCCCCTTTCGGGAAACCAACCTCCGAGAGCGGCCGGCCGGCGGCCCGGCAACCCTCCGGGACGCGCATCTCGATCATCTCGGCCCCGCTCTCGAGCAGGGCGACGTTGATGATCTCTCCTTTGCGGACGAACCGGAGAATCGCCTCGGCGGCCAGCACGCGCGGGGAGATCGTCAGGTCCACTCCCAGGGCGTGGGCGAGGGGCGCGAACTCTCCCCGGCTCACGCCCGCGATGGTCGTCCGGGCGCCGAGCTGACGGGCGTACATCGCGGCGAGGAGGTTTGCCCGGTCGTCGGCCGTTACCGCGACGAAGGCGTCCGTCCGGTCCACGCGCTCCTGCAGCAGGAAATCCCTGGAGATTCCCTCGTCGTGCAGCACGAAGCCCTTGCGGAGCTGGGAAGCAACGAATCGCGCCCGCGCCTCGTCGCGCTCGATCACCCGCACGAACATCCCGGCTTTCTCTAGCGCGAGCGCCAGCCGCAGCCCGATGCGTCCACCGCCGTAGATCGTCACGTCCCTCACCGGCGCCATATCGGTCGTTACGGCCTTCACTACGTCGGATACGCCGCGCTGGGCGCTGATGAGCAGGACGTGATCTTGCAACTTTAGCATTGTATCTCCGCGCGGCACTAGCGCCTCTCCGCCACGCACCACCCCGACCACCAGGCTTCTCTCCGGCAGTCTCACCTCCCGGAGCGCCTTTCCGACGACCGGTGAGCCCTCGTGCAGGACCACCTCGGCCACCTCTATGCTGTCCTCGGCGAACGTGTCCACGCTGATAGCGCCGGGGACCAGTAGGGATTTCTTTATCTCCTCGGCGGCCATCTGCTCGGTGTGGATAACGAAGTCGATGCCGAGCATGTCCCGCACGAAAGGCTCCTTGGAGTCGTAATAGTCCGGGTTGTGGATGCGGGCGACGGTGCGCGGCACGCCCTGGGCCTTTGCCGCCAGGCAGGCGATGATGTTGGCCTCATCGGAGCTGCTCGCGGCCACTAGGAGGTCGGAGCTTTTGATGCCGGCCTCCGCCAGCACCTTCGGGCTCGCGCCGTTGCCGTGGATCACCAGCGCGTCGAGCTGCTCGGTGGCCCGCTCCACGAGCTTCTCGTCCTGCTCGATCAGAACGACGTCGTGGCCTTCTTTGGAGAGCATCCGGGCGGTGTTGAAACCGACCTCGCCGGCACCGATGATCACGGTTCGCACGCCGGCGTCCTTCTACCTGTCCTGGGACTGCAAGAGGTCCGAACGGTCCAGGTTCTTCTTCGACCCGCCGACCACCATGACATCGCCTTCGTGCAGCACAGTGTCACCCCTGGGGATCGTGCCCGCCTGGCCCTTAGCCTTCAGCGCCAGCACCGTGAGGCCGGCCTTGCGCGAGAGCTCTAGCTCGGCGAGGCTATGGTCTATCCACTTCTTCGGGACCTCCGTCTCGATTATAGCTTCGTCATCCCCGAGGTCTACGTAGTCCAGGATGGCGGGGGAGGCCAGCGTGCGGGCCACCTGGGCGCCCATCTCCTTCTCCGGCTGGATCACGCGGTCCGCCCCGATCTTCTCCAGCACCTTCGCGTGCGTGGCGCTCGACGCCCTGGATATAACGTGCGGAACGCCAACCTCCTTCAGGAGAACCGTCGCCAGGATGCCGGCCTGGATATTCCCTCCGATAACGACCGCCGCGCCGTCGAAGTTCTGGATCCCGAGGTCGCGCAGGACCGCCTCGTCGGTGGCGTCCGCTGCGACGAGGTGGACGTGCGGAAGGTCGTCCGCGAGGTTCTGGATGAGATTCTCGTCGGTGTCTATGGCGAGTACCGTGTGGCCGAGCTCGTCCAGGGTCTTCGCCATCACCGAGCCGAGCCGTCCCATACCTATAACCACGAACTGTTTGCTCATAGCCTGTTCATCCTATCGCTATATCCTCCTCCGGATACGTGAACCGTTTGGGTTTGCTCCGCTCGCTCAGGGCGAGGATGACGGTGATCGGCCCTACCCGTCCGGCGAACATCACCGCCATAAGCAGCAGTTTACCGAACGGGCTGAGTTCCGATGCGAGGCCGTAGCCCGGACCCAGGGAGAGGCCGACCGTCCCGAACGCCGACGCCACCTCGAAGACGGCCACCTTGAGGCCCACATCGTCGGAGATCATCAACGCCAGCGACGCGGCGCACACCAGCAGGGTCGACAGGGTCATCACCGTTACGCTCTTCGCGATGAGGGAGCGGGGGATGCGACGTCCGAACGCCGTCACCTCCTCTTGTCCCCGTACCTGGGAGAGCAGGATCAGGAACAGAAGCGCGACGGTTGTTACCTTGATGCCGCCGCCGGTCGAAACCGGGGCCGTCCCGATGAACATGAGGACTGTCTGGATCGCCAGCGTCGGGTCCCTCATGTCCGAGTAGGTGACGGTCGCCATGCCCGCCGTGCGTGGCGTTACCCCCTGAAAGAGCGACATCAGTACGCGGGTATGAAGGGGCTGTCCGCCGAGGGTATTAGGGTTCGTCCACTCCAGCGCGGCCACGCTCAGGATGCCGACCAGAAACAGGATGCCCGTGGTTATCAGGACGAGTTTGGATTGCAGGGTGAGTCGCCGCATCCTCCGGTAATGGTACAGGTTGACCAGCACGGGGAAGCCGAACCCGCCCATTATGATCAGGTATATCAGAGTCAGGTTGACCACCCAGTCTCCGGCGTAGGTTGCCGTCCCGTTCTCGAATATGTCGAACCCGGCGTTGCAGAAGGCGGCGATGGTGTGGAAGATTCCTAGGCCGAGAGACCCGATGCCGTGCCCCTCCACGGCGAATCGGATCGTTAGTATGACGACCCCTACCGCCTCCACGAGCAGGGTTATGAAGGCCACCTGGCCCACGAGGCGCAGGATGTTGCCGGGGGAGTCCGGGCTCGTGAGTTCCTCACGCACGATCAAGAGGTCCCGGAAGCCCAGACGGCGGCCGACCAGAAGCGCGCCAACTGTGGCCGCCGTCATGATGCCCAGACCACCTAATTGGATCAGGACGGCGAGTATCCCCTGACCGAACGGCGTGAAGTCCTTCGCTGGGACTACCGCCTGAAGTCCCGTAACCGTCACCGCGCTTACCGACTCGAACAGTGCATCTATCCACGAGATGCCGTTGTTCGCCGCGGGAATCTTCAGCAGCAGGGTCCCGATCAAGATCAAACCAGCGAATGCGGCGACGATGAGGCGCGGAGCCGAGAGCCGAGGGAACATCGGGCTATGTTACCCCAGCGCCGTCATTTGCATCCGGCACGCCAAGCGCTA
>CALMWA010000135.1 GCA_937873125.1 uncultured Actinomycetes bacterium
GGCCCCGTCCCACCAGCCCGGCTTGCGGTCGTCCGGCCCGTGGCGGCCGGCGGCATGGGCGTCGCCGGTCAGGGCGTGCAGCACCAGCACGGCGTTGTCGCGCCGCCCGTTCAGCGCGCCATACGTCTCGTAGGCCAGGGTCACGCCGGGCAACGCGCCGCCGGAGAAGAGCCGGCCTACGGGGATGAGTTTTGAACGCCCATCTGAGGCGCACGTTCTACCTGTTCGTTGCGGGGTTCGTCGCCCTCGTCGGGGTGATGGCCTACTGGCAGGTGTATGCCCGCGAGTCGCTCGCCAACAACCCGGACAACTCGCTGCAAACCCGCCGGAGCGTGGAGGCGCCGCGCGGCCTCATCCTCGCCGGCGACGGTGAGACGGTGCTGGCGGAGAGCCAGAAGCGGGAGACGGAGCGCGGCCCCGTCTACGACCGGGTCTATCCCCAGGGAGACCTGTACTCCAACGTGGTGGGCTACTGGAGCGTCAAGTACGGGGCGACGGGCGTCGAGATCGGGGAGAACTCCACCCTCTCCGGCAACGCGGACCCGGCCACCCTGGACGAGCTTATAAACCAGGTCTCCGGCGGTCCCCAGGCCGGAAACAACGTCGAGCTCACCCTCGACCCGAACCTGCAGCGCGTCGCCTACGAAGGGCTCGCGGCGAGCAACACCGGGCAGGGTTCGGCGGTCGCCATAGACCCTAAAACCGGTGACATTCTGGCGATGGTCTCCTACCCTTCCTTCGACGCGAACAACATAGACGAGCGCTTTCCGGAGCTTCAACAAGATCCGAACAACCCACTCCTCAACCGCGCCACGCAGGGACTCTACGCGCCGGGCTCGGTGATGAAAGTCATCACGGCGGCGGCGGCTCTCAAGAGCGGCGTCGAGCCGACGGACCCCTTCACGGACACGGGCGAGTACGAGACGCCGGGCTATACGGTCGTTAACTACAACGACAACATCTACGGGCGGGTCGACTTCAAGCAGGCGCTCGGACTCTCCATAAACACCATCTTCGCCAAAGTGGCGGTAGAGAGGATCGGGGCGCAGATGCTCTACGACACAGCCCTCGACTTCGGATTCAGAGACACCTACGAAGAATTTCCCCTGGAGGTGGCGGCAAGTGAGTTGGGGCCGCCGGTGGATACGTGGGTAGAGGGGAACATAGCCCAGATCTCCTTCGGCCAGGACACCGTGCTTTCGAACGTCTTCGAGTTCGCCAACGTAACCGCCGCCATAGCCAACGACGGGAAGATGATGGAGCCGAGGATCGTCAAGGAGATCCGGTCTCCAGAAGGCATCATCCTCGACAAGCCGGTCCCCAGCGCCCGCGCGGACGTGATCGACCGCGAGACCGCCCTGACGCTGCAGGACATGATGGTCGGCGTCGTCGAAGACGGCTCCGCAACCCCGGCCCAGATAGCGGGCGTGGAAGTCGCCGGCAAGACCGGCACGGCAGAGACTAACGGGGACCCGCACTCCTGGTTTATCGCCTTCGCGCCGGTCGAAGACCCCAAGATAGCGGTCGCCGTCCTCGTCGAGAACGGGGGCGACGGCGAGAAGCAGGCGCTCCCGATAGCGCGCCAGATCATGGAGGCGCATCTGAAGTCCAGCGGAGGTTAGGGCTATAATGCCGGACTTATGCAGCAACTAGTAGACAATCGCTACCGGATAGTCAGACCACTCGGAGCGGGCGGTATGGCCGATGTCTACCTGGCGCACGACGACGTGCTGGACCGGGACGTGGCTCTCAAGGTAATGAGCGGACGCTACTCCGAGGACGACGAGTTCGTCGAACGCTTCCGACGCGAGGCCCAGAGCGCCGCCGCCCTCGCGCACCCGAACATCGTCTCCATCTACGACCGGGGCGAGTCCGAAGACGGCACCTACTACATAGCGATGGAGTACCTGTCCGGCGGAACGCTAAAGGACAGGATACCCAAGCGCGGCGCCCTCGCGCCCCAGA
>CALMWA010000136.1 GCA_937873125.1 uncultured Actinomycetes bacterium
CATCGGGGAGGGGGCGCGGCGCCGGGTAGAGTCCAGCGGAGCAGCACCCCCCGCAGAGGGGCTCCTCTAGAGGTGCGGCGCAGCCGGGCGAAGGCGGAGCGGCTGGTCGCCGACATGAGGGGCACGGAAGGCCTTCCCAGGAAAATCGGAGCGCTGGTCTTCGAAGCGCCGTGGGAGAGCCAGGCGTTCGGTATGGCGATCGCGCTGCACGAACAGGGTCACTACGATTGGGAAGAGTTTCGCCAACGGCTCATCTCGGAGATCGGCGACTGGGAGCGATCCGATGAGGACGAGCGCGCGGTGTGGGACTACTCCCGCCCCTGGCTAGCCTCCTTCGAGGCCCTTATCAAGGACCGGGGCCTCCTCTCCGAAGAAGAGATAGATGAGAGGACGTCCGAGTTCGTGTCGGGCGCCAGAGACGAACACCATCACTAAGGGTGTCCGGGATAGCGGGGGCCGGCAGAGGGCCGTCGAGCGGGCCTGTCGTTCTGATTGTCGTTAGCTGTTGTCGGGTGGTTGCTGGATGAGCGACCTGAAAGAGCGAGGCATGGAGGAGGTTGAGTGATGGCGAAACGACCGAATGTCGAGCAACTCGAAAAGATCGCGCACAGATTCGGACTTCATTTGGACGAGGGAGATCTGCGCTCGTTTATCGGGCTGATGGAGGGGGTGTTCGGCTCCTACCAGAGGCTCGACCAACTCACGGAGCCGGCGCTTCCGGTGCGCTACCCGCGTACGGGCGGCTATCGTCCCGAGCCGGAGGAGAATCCGCTCGGAGCCTGGTACTGGAGGTGCTCCATAAAGGGAGCCTCGTCGGGGTTGCTCGCGGACAAGCGGATCGCGATCAAGGACAACGTGTGCGTGGCCGGGGTGCCGATGATGAACGGAACGTCCACGCTCGAAGGTTACGTTCCCGAGTTCGACGCGACCATCGTAACGCGCATCCTGGATGCCGGCGGGGAGATCGTCGGCAAGGCCGTCTGCGAGCATTTGTGCTTCTCCGGCGGTAGCCACACGAGCGACACAGGTCCTGTACTGAACCCTCACGACCACACCCGGTCGGCGGGCGGCGCCTCCAGTGGCAGTGCCGCGCTCGTGGCGGCCGGGGAGGTCGACATGGCGATCGGCGGGGACCAGGGCGGCTCCATCCGGATGCCCAGCTCCTGGTGCGGCGTCTACGGGCTCAAGGCGACTTATGGACTGGTCCCGTACACCGGGGTCTTCCCCATAGAGCTGACCCTGGACCACACCGGCCCTATGGCCGCCAGCGTCTCCGACGTGGCACTTCTGCTGGAGGCGATAGCCGGGGAGGACGGCGTGGATCCCCGGCAGAGAGCCGTAAGCGTCGGGGACTACCGTGGCGCCCTGGATGGGGACGCGCAGGGGCTGCGGATAGGCATCGTCACCGAGGGCTTCGGCTGGCCGGGCCTCTCGGAGGAGGACGTGGACGAGACGGTGCGGCGGGCGGCCGGCATCTTCGGGGATCTGGGGGCGGAGGTGAGCGAGGTCTCCGTGCCCCTGCACCGGGACGGTATTCATATTTGGAACGGGATCGGT
>CALMWA010000137.1 GCA_937873125.1 uncultured Actinomycetes bacterium
GTCGATGAATAGAAACCTTCTGTACGAGCCCTTCTTGGGCTTTTTGAAACTCGCCATTTCGTAAAGATAAGAGATTCCTCGTGTTTTTTAAACCCCAGTTTTAAACCCCAGTTTGAGACTTCGGGAGCCCTGGACAAAAGGAGCATTTTCGGCAACCGGCTTCTGGTGTCAGAGGTGTCTGGCAGCCTGCGTCACCGGCCACCGACGTGGATCGCTGGCCGGCGCTCGGCGTCCGGCTCCGCCTCCCGCAAGACCTCGCGGGTGACCGGGGGAATGTCTCCCTCTCCAAACAAAAGGAAGCGGAACAGGTAAGCGATGGGGTTGCCTTGGGTCCAGCCGAAGTAGCAATGCGGGGTCTTATCCGTGGTGTCGCGCAGGTGGAGCAAGAGGGCGGCGATGGCGTTTGGCACGACCGAACTCTGGGCGCGTAATACCTTGTGGCGGCCGACTCTGATGCCCCGGACTTCGAGCACATCCTCGAACTCAGAGGCGTCCTCTACGTCTACCTCCAGAAAAAGTACTGGTACGTTCCTGGGGATGTGGTTGTCTTTACGCTGCTCCTCCTCTTTGTGCGCGTATTCTCGCTCGTCCCCCGCCTGGCGGCGGTTGGCAACGATGTGGATGTCGCCCCCGTGGCTCGCCTCCTCGACGAATTTCTGTGCCGCCTCGTCCATATCTATGCGTTCCTGGCGCAGTTCGAGCGAGCGGTAAGCCCGCGAGATGAGCGAGGTGACGACGATCGCGACGATGAAGAACGAGGAGATCACGAGCCCGTCGGGCCGCTGTATCTCGTTGGCGACGAGGGCGTAGACGAACACGGCGGTGATGACGCCGAACAAGATGGTGAGTCCCCTGTGTCCCCGGCGCCACGCGGAGAGTGTGACGGCGAAGGCGGCCGAGGTCATCATGGCTAGTACGCCGGTTGCGTAGGCTCCCGCCTGGGCGCCCACGTCGGCGGAGAAGATGATCGTGACAGCGATGGAGATGGCGATGTAGACCAGGACGAGCGGACGTATGGCTCGCGCCCACTCCGGGGCCATGCCGTAGCGGGGCAGGTAGCGCGGCACGATGTTCAGCAGTCCGGCCATCGCCGACGCGCCCGCGAAGGCCAGGATCGTGATGGTGGACAGGTCGTAGGCCGTGCCGAAGACGTCGCCCAGGTATCTGTGCGCCACGTAAGCGAGGGCTCGTCCGTTGGCCGCGCCGCCCGGCTCGAACTCCTGCGCCGGGACGAGCATGACCGTCACGAGGCTCGTCGTGATGAGGTAGAAGCTCATGGTGACGGCTGCAACGGTCAGCATCTTGCGCGTGTTACGGATGCGGCCGACCGGGCGTTCGGGATCGTCGTCCGCGTCACCGCGCACGAGCGGCATCATGCCCACCCCGGTCTCGAAGCCCGAGAGGCCCAGGGCCAGGCGCGGAAAGACCAGCAACGCGCCGACGAGCATTAGCAGGGGGTTGCCGTAGTCCTCGAACAGCGCGTTCTGCCAGACGATGATAGTCTGGGGATTCGTGGCGATCTCGTAGAATCCGACAGCTACGACGATGAGGTTGAGCAGCAGGTACACTGCGACCACGACCACGGCGATTCCTATGGCCTCCTTGAAACCTTTAAGAAAAATGGCGCCGAGCAGTGCGATCAGCACCAGGGTGATGGGGACTTCCTGGTCGTGCAGAAACGCCGGCACCAGTGGGTTCTCGGTCACGTGAACCGCCGCGTCGGCCGCTGAGAGGGTGATGGTGACCAGCCACCCCGTAGCCACGAACCCCAGCAAGACCAGCACGAACAGCTTGCCCTTCCAGAACGAGAGCAGATTCTCCAGCATCGCGATGGAACCCTGACCGTGCGGGCTCTCCCCTGTGACGCGCCGGTACATCGGCAGCGCCCCGAAGAGGGTGAGAACCACGATCAAGAGCGTGGCTATGGGCGAGAGCGAACCTGCGGCGAGCGCCGCGATGCCGGGGATGTAGCCCAGTGTCGAGAAGTAGTCCACGCCGGTGAGGCAGACGACCTGCCACCAGGGATGCTGCTCGGACCTGCCCTCCTTCGCCTGCGGACCCGGCACGTCCTCGACGACCTCCGCGAGCAGCCAGCGCTTGAACCTGCCGGTGAAGGACCGCTCCGTCCCAACCTTCGAACCCGTCACCAGCCTCCCCCCGCGTTGCGGCCGAAACCGCCGGCGAGGCGAGGCGCTAGTATTGGCCCTTCGAGCATGCAGTACTCTCCTTCTTCAGCGCCTACGGGGTTAGCTGTCGGGTTCGGGCCGAAAGAGTCAAGCCCTACGCTAGCTCCCGCTAGCGATTCACCCCGAGGCCTAAAAGGGCCGGTGGTGGGTCCCCCGCTCTCCGGCGCCACCCGGAGACTAGGCGTTACGGCGTTCTTATATAGTTGCCCACTGTATACGCCTCGCGCCGATGGTTGTCAACGCCTCTATCAATGGTAGTTACCGACAGTCCGTAGAGACCCTGCATGGAATACTCACCGTAAGTCTTTAGGTGGTCGGTTCGCCGCCTTAACTTCGAGAGTGATCTGCCAGAGGATCAAAGCCTTTCGGCTAGCCCTTTTACGCTAGCAAATATCAACTAGCAAAAAATCACCCATTTACGCGACGAAATACTGCCGCGTCTGGGACAAGATTAGTCTCACACAAGAACAGGAAGAGCGAGGCAGTAACCAACATCATGAAACCCCTGGCAGTAGAGACCGGCACTCAAACCCACCTTCCCCTCGTACGGACAGGGCTTTCGGGTCGGGCCGCTAACCTGCGGTTGTTCGCCGCTGTACTGTGTGTCATCTCGGGTCTGGCAGTGTGCATGTTCTGGCTTACAGCCGGGAACACGACCGGCGCAGTTGGTCAGAATTCAAACGCCCTAGTGTCGGCGTCTGAATACGAGACAATCTCGTCTACGACGTTGGTCGGATTTGTGGACCATATGCTGCACCGATCCGGTACAGACCA
>CALMWA010000138.1 GCA_937873125.1 uncultured Actinomycetes bacterium
CCTGGCTCCCTGCTCCCCGTTCTCCGTTACGCGCGAGTTGATGGCGGAAACAGCGGAGTTTGCCCGCGAGCGCGGCGTCCGGCTGCACACGCACCTCGCCGAGACGAAGGACGAGGAGGAATTCTGCAAGGAGAAGTTCGGTGTGCGGCCTGTCGAGTACCTGGAGGATCTCGGCTGGCTCGGCGACGATGTCTGGCTCGCCCACTGCGTCCATCTGAACGACGGCGAGATCCAGCGTTTCGGCGAGACTAGAACTGGTGTAGCCCACTGTCCATCCTCGAACGGCCGGCTCGGTGCGGGTATCGCCCCGGTCGCTGCGCTCGTCGACGCGGGAGCCCCGGTTGGCCTGGGCGTGGACGGCGCGGCGTCGAACGAGGCCGGCGAGCTAGGGCAGGAGATGCGGCAGGCGCTTCTGGCGGCCCGGATGGCCGGGGGACCGAAGGCGATGACGGCGCGGCGGTCGCTGGAGTTGGCGACGATGCACGGGGCGCGGTGTCTCGGAAGGGAGGACGCGTTCGGGTCGCTAGAGCCCGGCAAACTCGCCGATATCGCCCTCTGGCGAATGGACGGCATAGGACACGCCGGGATCTCCGACCCGGTCGCGGCGCTCGTGCTCGGTCCGGCGCGCCCGGTGGAGCTGCTGCTGGTGAACGGCCGGCCGGTGGTGGAGGGTGGAGAGCTGAGGACAGCCGACGAGGCCGAGATATCGCGAGGCATATCCGCCGCCAGCGGGCGGCTCGCAAAGCGTGCACGGGAGGAGATTCTATGAGTCGTTCAGAGGCGACCCCGATAGCACCGACCCGTGTAGGTCCCGAGCCTACGATATCGCGGCCCGGCGGGATCGGTCAGAGCGAGCGCCGCCCTGACGGCGTTCCGAAAGTAACGGGAGAGTTCGAGTACGCGTCGGATATGTGGCTGGACGGCACACTCTTCGGCGCAACACTCAGGAGCCCGCACCCGCACGCCAGGATATGGTCGATAGAGATCTCCGAGGCCGAGGCGATTCCCGGTGTGTACGCCGTGCTTACCCACGAGGACGTACCTGGCCGAAAAGTCTACGGAATGGAGATACCGGACCAGCCCGTGCTGGCCTGGGATCGCATCCGCTATCAGGGTGAGCCTATCGCCATAGTAGCGGCCGATCACCCCGAGACCGCCCGCCGCGCGCTGGAGAAGATCGCCATCGACTACGAAGTCCTGGACCCGCTCGCGGACGCCGAGGAGGCGATGCGTGAGAACGCGCCGAAGCTGCACCTCTCCGGCAACGTGCTCAACCACGTCCATATCAAGCACGGCGATGGGGATGCTGTAGAAGCAGACGTGGTGGTTCGGGGGGAGTATGAGATCGGGATGCAGGACCAGGCGTTCCTCGGTCCCGAATCCGGGCTGGCGGTCCCGGACGGCGAGGGCGGGGTGGACCTGTACATCGCGACGCAGTGGCTGCACGTGGACCAGGACCAACTCGTCGAGAGCCTCGGACTCTCGCCGGAGATGGTCCGGCTCACTCTCTCCGGCGTCGGTGGCGCGTTCGGGGGGCGGGAGGACCTCTCGATGCAGATCCACGCCTGCATGCTCGCCCTGCACACGGAGCGGCCCGTGAAGATCGTGTACGACCGCGAGGAGTCTTTCTACGGTCACGTCCACCGCCACCCCGCGAAAATGCGTTACGAGCACGGCGCAACCCGCGACGGCAAGCTCGTCTACGTCAAGGCCCGCACGGTCCTCGACGGCGGCGCGTACGCGTCGAGTTCGCCCGCCGTCTGCTCCAACGCCGCCCGCTTCGCGATTGGTCCCTACGAGTGCCCCAACGCTCTAATAGACAGCTACGTCGTGTACACGAATAACCCACCGTGCGGGGCGATGCGCGGTTTTGGCGCCGTGCAGACCTGTTTCGCTCATGAGTCGCAGATGGACAAGTTGGCCGGCGCTTTAGGCATGGACCCGGTGGAGTTCCGAGTGAAGAACGCCATGACGACCGGCAGTACGATGCCCACCGGGCAGAGGGTCGAAGGCCCCACCCCGGTCGCCGAGCTTCTGGAGCGGGTGAAGGCGATGCCCATGCCCGAGGCGGCGGGCGACGGCCCGCGAGACCTGCGCGAGCTTCCGGGAGGCGTGTCGAACACCACGCACGGCGAGGGCGTCACGCGCGGGGTCGGGTACGCCGTCGGGTTCAAGAACGTCGGTTTCGCCGAAGGCTTCGACGACTACGCAACGGCGAGGGTCAGGCTGTCGGTGACAGATGACGGGCCGCTGGTGGAGGTACATACGGCGGCGGCCGAGGTGGGGCAGGGGTTGGTTACCGTGCAGGCCCAGATCGCGCATACCGAACTGGGCGTCGAGCGGATCTCCGTGCTACCGGCCGACACCAGGGTGGGCTCCGCCGGCTCCACCTCCGCCTCGCGCCAGACCTACATGACCGGCGGCGCCGTAAAGATGGCCTGCGAAGCCGTGCGCGAACGCCTGTTCGAGCGAGTAAAAGAAGAGTTCGGTGAGTCCCCAAATAGTCTCTCGCTTGAGGATGGCAGTGTCGTATCCGGCGACCGGATGGTCGCCAGTCTGATGGATCTGCTGGACGGCGAGGACATCGAGGAGACGGTGGTTCATCGTCACGTGGAGACGTTCCCGCTGGACGCGAATGGGCAGGGGGACGCGGACATGCAGTACGCTTTCTCGGCCCACCGTGCGGTGGTGGACGTGGATACGGAACTTGGGCTGGTCCGGGTGGTGGAGCTTGCGACGGCGCAGGACGTCGGCAAGGCGCTCAACCCGCAGGCGGTGGAGGGCCAGATCGAGGGCGGGACCGCGCAGGGTCTCGGGCTGGCATTGCTAGAGGAGATCCAGGTTCGGGACGGCAAGATCCTCAACGCCTCCTTCACCGACTACCTCCTTCCGACCATCCTGGACATGCCCCCGGTGAAGATGGATATCCTTGAACTGGCTGATCCGAACGCGCCCTACGGATTGCGTGGCATCGGCGAACCGCCCAACATCTCCACGCCGCCGGCGATCGTCGCCGCCCTGCGGGACGCCACCGGCCGGGAGTTACCTCGCATCCCCGTGCGCCCGGAGCAGATAGCAGGTGTGGCGACACAGCCGCCGCGCCGCTCTCCGCAAGCCGGTGGCGGATATGCCGACATCGGCGATATCCGTGATAGGAGTGAGACGTAATGCCCGGATACAATCGAGCCGAGCTTAATGTCGAGTTCAAGATCGTGGTTTCGGAGAGAGCGGGGAAACCCCCGCAAGAGCAGATCGAGGCGGGGCTGCGCGTCGCCAACGAGTCCGGCCTGGCGGCGCACGAGTCCGGTCCCGAGACTACGGCGCTTGCTGGCGGACGTTCGGAGGTGCTGGAGACGGTGATGAGGGTGATCGAAGCGTCGCTCGACGCCGGCGCCCGGATCGTGGAGGTGAAGGTCGAGGCGCAGGAGGAGACTGGGAAGTTCGGAGAACCCGGTGGCAGAAGGAACCGTACCGATCCTGCAGAACCGCCACCGACGAGCTAACCAGGGGTGATGAGCGGATGTCTCGGGCAGCGATGGAAAAAGGTCGTCCACTTCGCCCCGGCCAACCGCAGCCTCGTCGAGGAGTCATGATCACACGAACGGGAGAAAGATGAGGGAGAAGATGTCCGTGGATGAGGTGAACCGGCTGAGCGAGGATGAGTTTGTCGCGCGGTTCGGGACGCTGTTCGAGCACTCGCCCTGGGTTGCGGAGGTAGCATGGCACGAGCGTCCTTTTGCCAGTATTTCGGATCTGCACGGCGCGTTCCTCGGAGCGGTCCGCGATGCTCCGGCTGAGCGCCGGGTCGCCCTCATCCGGGCGCATCCGGACCTGGCGGGTAAGGCGGCGCTCGCCGGAGATCTCACACCCGAGTCTGCGAGCGAGCAGTCGTCGGCGGGCCTGGACCGGCTCTCCCCGGAGGAGTACGAGCGGTTCCACCGGCTGAACGAGGCCTACCGGGAGAAGTTCAGCCTACCGTTCGTGATATGCGTGCGGGACCACACTAAAGAGTCGATTTTCACCGCCGCCGAAGCCCGGCTGGATCACACGCGCTCAGAGGAGATCGAGGCTGCGCTCCATGAGATCTTCCGCATAACGTACCTGAGACTCCGAGATCTCGTCGAGGATGATGATGTCCCAGAAGGCTCCGGGAGAGAGACGAAACGGTTTTGAGAGCGTCGCGAGAGGGGATTGCCGTGAGATTCCCGCGGGTAGCGTTGGGCTTGCCTGGTTGGATAGACGACCTCGTGGCGGACGTGGACCATAAGTACCCAACTGACGTAGACCGGATGCGGCTGGTGGTAGAGTTGTCGCGCCGCAACGTACAGAACGCGACCGGGGGACCGTTCGGCGCGGCGATCTTCGACCTGAGCACGAACCGCCTGGTCGCCCCCGGCGTGAACCTAGTCCCCACTACCAACCTTTCCATCGCCCACGCGGAGATGGTGGCGATCATGGTTGCGCAGAAGGTAGTCGGAAGCTTCGATCTCGGCGGGCCGGGACTGCCGCCGTACGAGTTGGTCGCGAGCACCGAGCCGTGCGCGATGTGCTTCGGGGCGGTCCCATGGTCCGGTGTGCGACGTCTCGTATGCGGAGCGCGAGATGAAGATGCCCGTGCTATCGGTTTCGACGAGGGGCCGAAGATGCCTGACTGGGTGCCGGCCCTGGAGGAGCGCGGCATCTCCGTGGTGCGCGACGTGTGCCGCGAAGAGGCGGCGACGGTGCTCAGAGAATACGCTGAACGCGACGGTATTATCTACAACGCCCGGCGGGGCGAACAGTCGGAAATGGGAGACGGGAGATGAGCGAGAGTACCGGAACGCCTACGGGCCTCATTGTCCTGGGCCAGAATAACTACGGGAAGTCGGAGATCCGGGTCTTCAAAGTGAACCGCGACACCGACTGGCACGAGGTCTGGGACCTCGACGTGCGCGTCTCGCTGGAGGGCGACTTCGAGGCGGCCCACGTCGCGGGCGACAACTCCCAACTGCTGGCGACCGATACCATGCGAAACACGGTCTACGCGCTGGCGAAAGACCACCTCACCGGGAGCATCGAGGACTTCGGACTGGCGCTGGTGGACCACTTCCTCGAAGCGGGACCGACCGTCGAGAGGGTGCGGACAGAGATCACACAGTTCGTTTGGAACCGGATCGAGGTGGACGGCCAACCGCACGAGCATTCTTTTGTCCGGGGTCGCGGCGAACGGCATGCGAAGGTGTTGGGTGACGAGAGCGGCGCCCGGCGGGTGGAGGCTGGCATCGGGGACGTCTACGTGCTCAAGACGACCAACTCGGGATGGGAAGGGTTTCTTCGAGAGCAGTTCACCACCCTGCCGGACACGGACGACCGCATCCTCGCCACCATCGTCACGGCGAAATGGGAGTACAGCACTACAGAAGCGGACTTCGACCGACTTTGGAATGGGGTCATGCAGGAAACCCTCAAGACGTTCACAGATCACTACAGTCCTTCGGTGCAGAACACGCTGTATCGCATGGGCACGGCGGTTCTGGAAGCGTTCCCGGAGATAGAGAGGATCTGGTACTCGTTCCCCAACGTGCATCACATCCCCTACGATCTGGCTCGCTTCGGCATCGAGAACAACGGTGAAATTTTCCACGCCACCCAGGACCCATACGGCCAGATAGAGGGCTGGGTGGAGCGCCGCGCATGAGTGGCTTCCTTACGACCCACGTCCTCGACACCGCCGAAGGACGCCCCGCCGCCGGGATGTCCGTGGAACTCTTTCGCATCGAGGGTAACGAGCGAGTCGCCCTAAAATCGGTCGTGACTAACGGGGATGGCCGTACCGACGAACCTCTGTTGACCCCAGACGAGTTCGGGACGGGCGCGTACGAGATTGTCTTCGACGTGGGGACGTACTTCAGAAGTAGAGCCGGAGTTCCGGAGCCGCCTTTCCTGGAACAGGTCCCGGTACGTTTCGGCGTCGCCGACCCCGACTCGCACTATCACGTCCCGCTCCTGACTTCTCCCTGGTCTTACAGCACCTACCGGGGGAGTTGAGATGGGCGAATACGATACGTTGATCCGAGGCGGCAGCGTCATGTCCTTTTCGGGCGTCGTCGAGCAGGACGTGGGGTACGCCGGTCTTTTCGGGAGGACACGTAGTTTTGAAACCAATGGACCGGCTCGTGAGGCCCGATTACCGGCGGGATCTCCCAGCGGCATAGACGAGTCGGGCGGTACCCTTAAAGAAACTTAGAAATGAGGAGTTGCGGATGAGCGATTTGAAGATAACGGCTGGACCTTACGAGTTTTTGGCGCGGTGGGAGAGGGAGAAGTCCCCGAAGACCTGCGAGGCGTTCGAGAAATTGTTGCCTTACCGGCAGAAGATCATCCACGTAAGGTGGAGTGGGGAGTCGTGCTGGATCCCGCTGGGCGACTACGACCTCGGGGTAGGCTTCGAGGACGCCACCAGCGTACCGCAGGCAGGGGAGATCCTGTTCTACCCCGGCGGATACTCGGAGACGGAGATCCTGTTCCCCTACTCCGGCACGATCTTCGCGAGCAAACTCGGCCAACTCGCCGGTAACCACTTCCTGACCATCACCGAGGGGCACGAGCACCTGCGCCCGCTGGGAGAGATGA
Source organism: uncultured Actinomycetes bacterium (assembly GCA_937873125.1). Classification (GTDB taxonomy): domain Bacteria; phylum Actinomycetota; class Rubrobacteria; order Rubrobacterales; family Rubrobacteraceae; genus JACDDK01. The sequence goes on from CALMWA010000138.1 coordinate 6,613, forward strand.
CCCTTTGGCAAGGAGCCCAGGATATAGTCTTTGACCGTGAGTGAACCCTCGACAGGACGCTCTATCCAGCGACAAGGAGCTTCCAAGAACCCACACAGTCGGCATCGTGCTCGTTATGGTTCGGCGCCATCAGGTATACTGCATATGTATTCCGGTGTAAGGAAGGAAGATTCTAGGAAGCGGGTAGACCTGTGGCAGATTCGGGATCGAACGGCTCTGCCCCGCAGGTGAGCGGGGTTCAGTCTCTGGAGCGGGCGCTGGACATTCTGGAGGTGCTGGGGCATTCCGAAAGTGAGTTGGGGGTCAGTGAGATCGGGCTGTCGGTGGGGCTTGCGAACGGTACGGTTCATCGGCTGCTCTCCACGCTGGCGCAGCGGGGTTACGCTCGCCAGGTTCTTGACAACCGCAAGTACACGCTGGGGCCGAAGGCCATAACGCTCGCTTCCTCTGCGAGGGAGCGGTTGGGGCCTTTGGCCCGTCCGTATCTCAGAGAACTGATGGAGGTGAGCCAGGAGTCGGCGAACCTCGCCGCCCTGGACAAGAACTCGGTTGTCTACATAGAGCAGGTGGCGGCGCCGCGCATGGTCCGCATGTTCACCGAGCCCGGCAACCGGGTGCCGCCGCACGCCAGTGGTACGGGGAAGGTTTTACTCGCCTACCAGCCGCCGGAGGCCGTACCGGCGATCCTGGGACGCGGCAAACTGACCCGCTTTACGTCCAGTACCATAACTGACGTGGGACGGCTTCGGGAGGAGTTGGAACGCATCCGGGAGCGGGGCTACGCCATGGACTCGGAGGAGACCGAGGAGGGCGTGCGCTGTGTCGCGGCGCCCGTCCTCGGCGCTGAGGGCAGGGTGGTCGCGGCCATCAGTATCTCGGGACCGGCGGGGAGGCTCGACGATGAGCGGCTGGAGGAGATCATCCCGCACCTAAAACGAATAGCGGGCGATCTCTCCAAGAGCCTGAGCGGTAGCGACTGAGCAAGTTCTACTTATCGAGTACCGGCGGCCTCTAGTATCTCGACCATTCCCTCGTAGCCGCGGCGTCTCGCGTGTTCGAGCGGTGTAACACCTTCACTGTCCGCGAGGCTTACGTCCGCGTTCGCATCGACCAGGAGCTGTACGACCTCCGTGTGTTCGGCGTCGCCGCCGCCGAGGATGATGGCTTCCAGAAGGGCCGTCCAGCCGAGGCTGTTGATGTGGTCTACGTCGATATCGGTCTCTAGTAGTTCTCTGACGACTTCGACGTAGCCGCGGTCGGCGGCCCGGATCAGGCCGGTTCCGTTGTAGGAGTCGAGGCTTTGGACGTCGGCGCCGTTATCCAGCGTAAGCCTCAGAAGACGGGGATCGTCACCGACCTCGGCCGTGGAGATCAAGTACGCGCTCTGCTCGGTCTCGTCCTTCGCATTCACGTCCGCGCCGGCTTTGACCAGCGTCTTCGCCACGTCCAGGTGGTTCTCGTATGCCGCCGCGACGAGGGCCGTTCGTCCTGTCTCGTCCCGCGCCTCCACGCTCGCGCCGTCGTCCAGCAGTCGCTTTACGGCCTCCACGTCGCCCTGTTCCGCCGCTGAAATCAGTCGCATGTCCGCCTCCTTTCCAGTCCCGCCACCCTCGGACGACTTCGAACTGGGCTCCGATCTCTCATCGCCCGTGTCCGGCTCGCACGCGACCGACGCGAGTACCAGAATAGCGAGGATCACGGCCAGCATTCTCCACGGTGTTCTCTGCATAACGCTACCTCCTGTCTTGGGCACGGCCCCTCATGATCCGGCCGGCTCCTAGCGGGAGAAGGCCACTTCGCCGCCGTGGACGACGAGCTCGACGCCCTCCAGCGCCCGCAGGTCGGAGAGTGGGTTCCCATCCACAACCAGGAGGTCTGCTGCCTTGCCTCTCTCCACAGTCCCGATCTCGTCGCCGAGCCCGCTAACCTTTGCCGCGTCGCGGGTGGCGGCGGTGATGATCTGCCTGGGGCTCAAACCGGCGTTGCTCCACTGTTGGATCTCATCCATCGGCATCCCCAACTCGACGCCAGGATTGCCGAAGTCGTCGCCGAGGGCGAGCGTCCCGCCCGCCTCCGCGAAACGACGCAGGTTGTCCTGCATCACCGGCAGGGTCGCGGCGTTCCATTCGGCGGCGGTCCCGTTCTCCTCGGCCAGGTTCTGGTACACGTCTATCGTCGGCGAGAGCGCCACGTTGCGTTCGACCATCTCGGCGATGAGGTCGTTCGGGATGGGGTCGCGTGGGGAGTGCGCCGCGTCGTCCACGCCGTTCTCTACCGCGCGGCGCAGCCCGGCGGCGGTGTCGACGTGGACCGCCACCCGCGCGCCCCTCGCGTGAGCGACGCCGGTTATCGCCTGGATCTCCTCGTCCGAAAGCTCCGGCCAGCCGGTGTCCGACCTTCCGCTAACCGCGATCTTTATGTGGTCTACTCCGGCGTCGAGCAACTCGTTGACCTGATCCCGCGCGTCGTCCGGGCCGCGCACGGCGAGCGCGGGGTAATCGTCACCGTAGATCGGGAACGGGTGTCCGCCCGGCACACTGATCATCGGCCCCGAAACAAGTAGGCGCGGCAGATTCGGATCCCCACTGGCCTCCGAGTCACGCTTGCGAGTCACCATATCGTCCAGGTAGCCGCCCAGGTCCCGCACCGTCGTGACGCCTTCGCGGGTCCAAGTCTTCGTCTCGTCCAGAGTAACGTAGCGGCTGTGGACGTGGGTATTTATGAAACCCGGCAGAATGGTCTTACCGCTCACGTCCAGCGTCCGCGAGCCTTCGGCAACGTCCAGCCCGGCCGCTCTGCCCACGGCCAGTATTCTGCCGTCTTTGATGGCTATCTCGGCATCCTCCAGCACCGCTCCGCCGGCCCCGTCTATGAGATTTCCGCCGGTGAGAACGAGGTCGGCCTCGATGGTGTTCCGGCCGGTCTCCCCGGCATTGGTCGTCGTGGCCTTCGTGGAAGCGCCCGCCGTTTCGTGGCCGCTTGAGTTTGGGCCAGACGTGGACGCGCTGGGGCTTCCGGACTGCCGTGATGGTTCTGCCGGTTCGCAGGCGACGAGCGCGAGCCCGCAGAGGATCAGAACGAGCGTGCATGCGAATCTATATGTCATCAGCCTCAACAATCCGGTACTCTAGCTCTACATCGCGGAATATCGCCCGCCGCTCACGTATTCCAGCAGACCATTTTAGTAAGTTCCGCCATGTGGAAACACTCCTCAGTTCTTTCTTGACACTCCTGCTACGGTCGTTTTATACTAAGTTCCGTGTAATGAAATATTTATTCTAAAATGTGGTAGGTAATAGCGAGGAGTATGGTTCGGGATGAGGTTCAGCGCGAACGTTTCCATTCTGTTCAAGGAAGTGTCCTTTCTGGAGCGCTTCGGACGGGCGGCGGAGGCCGGGTTCTCGGCGGCGGAGTTCTGGTGGCCGGCGGGGGAGGATCTGGGGGACGTCGAGAGGGCCGTGAAAGATGCGGGCCTACGGGTGGCGCTCTTCAACTTCGATGCCGGGGACATGCCGGCGGGGGAGCGGGGACTGGTGAGTGACCCTGAGAGGCGGGAGCAGTTCCGGGAGAATGTGCCGGTGGCCCTGGATCTCGCCCGCTCGTTCGGTTGCGAGCGGATGAACATTCTTGTCGGCCATGAGAAAGTCGGCATGAGCCGCGAGGAGCAGTTGGGGCTTGCGCGGGAGAACGTCGCGTTCGCGGCGGATGCGGTGAAGGACGCCGGGGTCGAGTTGGTGGTCGAGGCGGTCAACACGTTCGAGAACGGGCCGTATCTGTTGAGCCGGACGGAGCAAGCGGTGGAGTTCGTGCAGAGCGTGGGCCGGGAGAACGTCAAGATACAGCACGACTTCTATCACATGCAGCGGATGGAGGGGAACCTGGTGGCCACGCTGCGGGAGCACATCGGGAACATCGGTCATGTCCAGATCGCGGATTCTCCCGGACGTGGGGAGCCGGGGACCGGTGAGATCCACTACCCGTACGTTCTAAAGGAGCTGGATAACCTGGGTTACGGCGGATACGTCGGCCTGGAGTACAACCCTAGCGGTGGTGATACGGAGGAGAGTCTCCGGTGGCTGCCGAAGGAGTTGCGCGGCGACGACGTGAGCGTCGAAGATTTCAGGCTGTAGTTCGAGACCCGGAGAAGGAGGAGCAGTATGGTGGAGAAGGTAGGATTCATCGGGCTCGGGATCATGGGCAAGCCCATGGCGAAAAATCTGATCTCGGCGGGCTACGAACTGACGGTCTACAACCGGAGCCCGGAGAAGGCCGACGAGCTGGCCGGCGACGGCGCGACGGTAGCGGAGAGCCCGAAAGATGTAGCGGCCCAGAGCGACATCATCGTCACCATGCTCCCGGATTCGCCGCAGGTGTATGAGGTCGTGGCCGGAGAGAATGGCATACTCGAAGGCATCAGCGACGGCGCCCTGGTCGTGGATATGAGTACCATCTCGCCGGTCGTGACCGAGGAGCTTGCGGTGGCGGTGAAGGAGAAGGGCGCGAGTATGCTGGATGCTCCCGTCTCCGGCGGCGATGTGGGGGCCATCGAGGGGACGCTCTCCATCATGGTCGGCGGCGATGAGGGTGACTTTGAGCGTGCGAAGCCGCTGTTCGAGGTGATGGGCAAGACCGTTACGCACGTCGGGCCGACGGGGGCCGGGCAGGTCACGAAGGCGGCCAACCAGATCGTCGTGGCGCTGACCATCGAGGCGGTCTCGGAGGCGCTGGTGCTGGGATCGAAGGGTGGAGTTGCGCCGGAGAAGATCCTGGACGTCCTCGGCGGCGGACTCGCGGGAAACAAGGTGATGGAGGTGAAGCGGGAGAAGTTCCTCTCGCACACCTTCGACCCCGGCTTCCGCTCCGAGCTTCATCACAAGGATCTCGGCATCGCGCTGACTGCGGGCCGCGAGTACGGAGTGGCGCTACCCGTAACGGCGATAGTGGATCAGATGCTACTCGCGATGAGGAAGAAGGGGTGGGGCGGCGAGGATCACTCGGCGCTATTGAGGATCATCGAAGATCTCTCGCAGCACGAGATCGGCTAACTCTGCTATAAGAGAAGCCCGGAACAGATGCGGGAAAGGAGACCCCGAATGCCGCGCACGAACACAACGATGCTGGAGGTGATTGGCGCCCTCGACCGCCGGATCGACAGCCCGGATGAGAGGCAGGACTCAGACGCATGAAGGACGATCTAAGAGAGATCCTGTCGGCGGCTCTCGAAGCCGCCGACCCCGGCATTGCCATTCGCCGCCACCTGCGGGCCGGAGGGGATAAGGTGCTCGCCGGGGACGCCGCGTTCGAGCCCCGGCGGGTCTCTGTACTCGCCGCCGGCAAGGCGGCCTGCGCGATGGCCGAAGCCGCCGAGCAGATCCTCGGCGACCGTATCTCCGGCGGGCTTGTCGTCACCAAAGAGGACCACGAGCAGCCCCTCGAACGCCTGGAAGTCCTGGTAGCCTCTCACCCCGAACCGGACCAGCGCGGTGTCGAGGCCGCCCGCCGGGTCTCGGAGTTGGCCGAGTCCCTGGAAGAAGGGGACCTTCTGCTCGCCCTAATCAGCGGCGGGGCGTCCGCGCTCCTGGCGGACCCGGCGCCGCCCATAGAGCTTGCCGACCTCAAGAAGCTCACGGGCGACCTCCTCCGCAGCGGCGCCTCGATAGACGAGATCAACGCCGTCCGCAAACACGTTTCGATGCTCAAGGGCGG
>CALMWA010000139.1 GCA_937873125.1 uncultured Actinomycetes bacterium
TAGACGTTGTTGTTGCCGTCCTGGGTGCGGCCCATCTCGTCGCCGGAGAGGATCATGGGTACGCCCTGCGAGAGCAGGAGCGTCGCCATCAGGTTCCGCTTCTGGCGGGCGCGCAGACGCTGGATCTTGGTGTCGTCGGTCGGGCCTTCGGCGCCGTGGTTCCACGAGCGGTTGTGGCTCTCGCCGTCGTTGTTGCCCTCGCCGTTGGCCTCGTTGTGCTTCTCGTTGTAGGAGACGAGGTCCTGGAGGGTGAAACCGTCGTGGGCGGTGATGAAGTTGATGGAGGCGTAGGGACGCCGGCCGCCGTGCTCGTAGAGGTCGCTGGAGCCGGTGAGGCGGTAGGCGAGATCCCCGACGAGGCCGCCGTCGCCCTTCCAATAGGAACGGACCTCGTCGCGGTACTTGCCGTTCCACTCCGTCCAGCCGACCGGGAAGTTCCCGACCTGGTAGCCGCCCTCGCCAACGTCCCACGGCTCGGCGATCAGCTTGGTCTGGGAGATCACCGGGTCCTGCCGGATGATGTCGAAGAACGCACCCAAACGGTCCACCGCGTGCAACTCCCGCGCCAGCGCGCTCGCCAGGTCGAAGCGGAAACCGTCGACGTGCATCTCCAGGATCCAGTAACGGAGGCTGTCCATGATGAGCTGCAAGACCCGCGGGTGCATCATGTTGAGGGTGTTGCCCGTCCCCGTGTAGTCCATGTAGAAGCGCTTGTCATCCGTGAGCCGATAGTAGGCGGCGTTGTCTATCCCCCGGAACGAGAGCGTCGGCCCGAGGTGGTTCCCCTCGGCGGTGTGGTTGTAGACCACGTCCAGGATGACCTCCAGGCCGGCGGAGTGGAGCCTTTTCACCATAGTCTTGAACTCGGAGATGCTCCCGGTTGCCGAGTAGCGCATGTCCGGGGCGAGGAAGCCGATGGAGTTGTAACCCCAGTAGTTCTTTAGTCCCTGGTCCAGGAGGTGTTTGTCGTCCACGAATTGGTGGACCGGCATCAACTCCACCGCCGTGACCCCGAGCCTCTTGAGATGCTCTATGGCCGGGCCTGAGGCGAGACCGGCGTAGGTACCGCGCAGCGCCTCCGGCACGCCGGGGTGCTGCTGCGTGAAGCCTTTGACGTGCAACTCGTAGATGATGGTCTCGTGCCACGGCGTGTTCGGCGGACGGTCGTCGCCCCAGGTAAACGCGGTATCCACGACCCGGCACTTGGGCATGCCGGGGGCATTGTCGCGCTTGTCGAAGGTGAAGTCCTCGTCCTCGGCGCCGAGCTTGTAGCCGAAGTGCGGGTAGCTCCAGTCCAGGGGTCCCACGGTCGCCTTCGCGTAGGGGTCCATCAGGAGCTTGTTCGGGTTGAACCGGTGGCCGTTCTCCGGTTCGTAGGGACCGTGGACGCGGTAGCCGTAGAGTTGGCCGAGGCGGGCATAGGGGAGGTAACAGTGCCAGACCTGATCCGTATGCTCCCGGACCTCGATCCGCTCGACTTCCTTCTTTCCAGATGGGTCGAAAAGACACAACTCCACCTTCTCCGCGTTCTCTGAGAACAGCGCGAAGTTCACGCCCTCCCCGTCCCAGGTCGCCCCCAGAGGATACGGCGCTCCCGGCCACACGACGCTCTTCTGCTGTTTAGTACTGCTCAAGGCAGGGATGTTCCTTTCTTCAGGAGCTGTCAGCCCTCGGGCGCCAGCTTTCGGCTTCTCGTCTCTAGGCTAACGGCTTCAAAATAATCGTCGCCAGCGGCGGCAAGTCCAACGAGACGGAGTATTCCCGTCCGTTGGCATAAATATTCTCGGCGGTCATGCCTCCACCATTTCCGACGCCGCTCCCGCCGTAGCGGGTGTCATCGGTGTTCAAAACCTCTCTGTAGGAGCCGCCAGCCGGAACCCCAACCCGGAACCCGTTACGCACGACCGGGGTGAAGTTGCAGACTACGACGGCGACGTCTTCCGGGCTCTTTCCCCGGCGCAGAAAGGATACCACGCTCTGGTCGCGGTCCCCGCCCTCGATCCACTCGAACCCCGCCGGCTCGAAGTCGACTTCGTAGAGCGCGGGCGTGCTCTTGTAGAGCGCGTTGAGGTCTTGCAGCATCGCCTGTACCCCGGCGTTCATCGGGTTGTCCAGAAGGTGCCAGTCGAGCGCCGTGTCGTGGTTCCACTCGCGCCACTGGCCGAACTCGCCGCCCATGAACAGGAGCTGCTTGCCGGGGTGACCGTACATGAAGCCGTAGTAGGCGCGCAGGTTGGCGAACTTCCGCCAGTCGTCGCCGGGCATCTTGTTTATGAGCGAGCCCTTGCCGTGCACGACCTCGTCGTGGGAGAGCGGCAACACGAAGTTCTCGTTGAAGGCGTAGATCAGGCCGAACGTGACCTTGTCGTGGTGGTAGCGGCGGTTTATGGGGTCTTCCCGAACGTACTCTAACGTGTCATGCATCCAGCCCATGTTCCACTTGAAGCCGAAGCCCAGGCCCCCCATCGAGGTCGGGCGGCTGACCATCGGCCACGCCGTGGACTCCTCGGCCAGCGTCGCGGCGCCGGGGTGCTCGGAGTAGACGACCTCGTTGAGGCGTTTTATGAACGAGACGGCTTCGAGGTCCTCGTTGCCGCCGAACTCGTTCGGGACCCACTCGCCCTCCTCGCGCGAGTAGTCGAGGTAGAGCATGGAGGCCACGGCGTCAACGCGCAGGCCGTCCACGTGATACTCGGAGAGCCAGAACAGGGCGTTGGCGAGCAGGTAGTTACGCACCTCGTTGCGGCCGAAGTTGAAGACGAGCGTACCCCAGTCGGCGTGCCGGCCGCGCCGGGGATCGGCGTGCTCGTAGAGGTGGGTGCCGTCGAAGAGGCCGAGGCCGTGGGCGTCCTCCGGGAAGTGGGCCGGGACCCAGTCGATGATGACCCCGATCCCCGCCCGGTGCAACTCGTCAACGAGCTTCTTGAAGTCGTCCGGCGTGCCGAAGCGGCTCGTCGGAGCAAAGAGGCCTAGCGGCTGGTAGCCCCAGGAGCCGTCGAACGGGTACTCGGTCGGCGGCAGGAACTCGATGTGCGTGTAGCCCATCTCCAGGACGTAGGGGACCAGTTCTCGCGCAAGCTGCTCGTAGGTGTAGTAGGTCCCGTCGTCGTTGCGGCGCCAGGAGCCGAGGTGCATCTCGTAGATCGCCATCGGCGAGTCCAGGGCGTTCTTGCCGACGCGGTTCTCCATCCAGCTAGCGTCGCCCCACTCATAGCGGTCGGGGTCGTGGACGACGGAGGCGGTACCGGGGAGCTTCTCGGAGCGCATTCCGAACGGGTCGGCCTTCAGGGGCCGGAGGTTCCCGTCGGCGCCCTTGATCTCGTACTTGTACACCGCTCCCTCGCCGAGACCCGGCACGAAGACCTCCCACACCCCGCCTCCGGGATGCTTGCGCATCGCGTGCCGGCGGCCGTCCCAGTTGTTGAAGTCCCCGATCACCGACACCCGCCGCGCGTTCGGCGCCCACACCGCGAAGCTCACGCCCGCCACGCCTTCCAGTTCCGTAACGTGCGCCCCGAACTTCTCATAGAGCCGAAGATGGTTGCCCTCCCCGAAAAGGTACAGATCGGTCTCGCCGATGGTAGAAGGGAAGCGGTACGGGTCTTCGATCTCGTCCTCTATACCAGACTCCCAGTTTATGCGCAGCCGGTACGGCACCCGGCTCTCGGACGTCACGGGACCTGCGAAGAGTCCCTCGGGGTGGACCTTCTCCAGCTCGCCCAGGACGCGCCCGTCCTCGGCGACGGCGCTCACGGAGGCGGCGCCCGGAGTGAAGGTACGCACCACGAGCCCGCCGTTCTCCTCGTGCATGCCGAGGAAGCCGTAGGGGTCGGAATGGTCGCCACTTACGACGGCCTGGATGTCTCTCTCGTCTCTCATCAACTCTGCTCCGTCTCTACCGGCTCTTCGACGAGGTCCAGAATCCCCTTCACGGGGATGCCAACCCAGTCGGGGCGGTTGTCCAGCTCGTATCGGATCTCGTACAGCGCCTTCTCGATGGTGAACAACTCTACCAGCCGGCGCACCTGCTCCGGGTCGTCAGGATAGGACGCCGCGCCGCGGGCGCCCTCGGCGTAGCCTTCCATGAACGCCTCGCGCGCCCGCCGCTCCCAGAGCGCGACCTGCGACTCCAGGGTCTCGTGCTGATCCGTGCGCTCGGCGCTCACTCGGAGGAAAGCGGTCCTTGCAGCGTAGTTGAACGAACGGAACATTCCGGCCACGTCCCGTAAGGGGCAGTGCTTGCCGCGCCGCTCGGACAGGGGCCGGGCCGGTTCCCCCTCGAAGTCTATGATCTGGAAGTCGTTGTTCACGACCAGCACCTGCCCG
>CALMWA010000140.1 GCA_937873125.1 uncultured Actinomycetes bacterium
TCGAGCTTTGGCTATCTCAGCGTCGTGAGCATGTACCTGGGCTTCTTCGCATGGTACAGGGGGCTGGCGATGGGTGGGGTAGCAACCGTAGGACAGATACAACTCGCCCAACCGATTCTCATGCTCTTGTGGTCGGCTCTCTTGCTCGGAGAGCGCGTTGGTGTATTTACGGTCCTGTGCGCCCTGCTCGTCCTGGCGAGTGTCTTCGCCAGCCAGAGAACGCGGGTCCGTAAGGCGAAGACCTGAGATCCCGTTCAGATCAAGTTGACAAGGAGGAGTACGATCTCGACATCCATAGACACCACATCGATACACTTTGCTCGGCACACAAACGCCGACAAGACAAGTAGAGGCGCGAAGGTTAGAAGTGAAGATAGACTCCCCGGTGGGACAGCTGACGACGCTCTCAAGACAGTATCCTCCATGACACCGTTCCAGACAGGCAAGAGGACTCCGGTTCGCAAGACCGCTGTTTCGACTCGCGCATCTCTCACCGAAGACTATTTGATAAAGACTTTTTGTGATAGGGTTGGCTACATGCGGGAGGTCAGGATCGAGAGCCTCGAAGGACTGGAGATCACGGACGGCGAGATCCGTCTGCCCGTGCATTCAGGCGATTTGAAGATCGTGTTTCCAGCGGAGGTCTGGTCGACACTCCTCGCCAGCCTCCCAACCCACGACGAACCGGACCCCGAAGAGCTCGCCGAACTGGAAGACCTGAAACGCCACCTCATGCAACACGCCGCGGAGCATTCCTTTACGACCATCCTCGAAGGCGTGCAGTGCGGCGGCGAGCGCGGTAGCGAGCGTTCCGACCTCGAATACGACCTGGTGCTGCGTCCGGCGAGCCTGTACGCGGTGACGACCGGGTACTTCTTCACGCCGGTGGTCGAGCCCGAGGTGATGGCCCGGATCGGGGTGAGTCTGGAGGAGGACAGCTTCGTGGAGCAGGCCTACGTCATTGGGGCGGTGGCCACGGAGCAGGCCCTCGCCGCCGGCGACGACAACGTGAAGGCGCTCTCCGTGCGGGGCCGGCGCTGCACCACCAGCCGTTTCGAAATGGCCCCGGAACTCTGGCAGGTTCTCTCCGAGAGGATGAGCTGGAAGAACGTAGACACCGTCGTAACAGAGAAGAGGTAACCCTTGCCGCTCGTAGACCTCGACCGATTCGATTTCCTGTACTCCAACCGGGTCAAGGGGATGAAGACCTCCGCGACCCGCGACCTTATGGCGACCCTGTCGCGCCCCGGCATCATCTCGCTCGCCGGAGGTTTCCCGGACACGCGGGCATTCGGGGAGGAAGCGTTCCGGGAGGTCTCCCAGAGCATCGCCGCCGACTCCGCGCAGGCCCTTCAGTACGGCCCGACCGCCGGCCTGGAATCGTACAAGGACATCATAGTGGAGGTGATGGCCGCCGAGGGCACCCCGGCGCGGCAGGAGGACATCTTCACCACCACTGGCGCGCAGCAGGGTCTCGACCTCGTCGGCAAGGTTTTTTTGGACGAGGGGGACGCCATCCTGGCCGAGGGGCCGACCTACGCCGGGGCGCTCAACGCCTTCGCCGCTTATCGTCCGCGCATCCTGCACGTCCCGATGGACCGGGCGGGCATGATCCCTTCGGCCGCCCGCGAGGCTCTGTTGAAGGCCCGCAAGCAGGGCATCCACGTCAAGTTCGTCTACACCGTCCCGAACTTCCAGAACCCCGCGGGCGTTACGCTCAACGCCGAACGGCGGCGGGAGCTTCTGGAGATAGCGCGGGAGTTCGACCTCATCGTGATCGAGGACAACCCCTACGGCATGCTCCGCTTCGAGGGCGAGCCGCTACCGACACTCGCCGCTCTGGAGCAGGAGGACGGCGGGGACGTCGACCGGGTGGTGTATCTGGGGACGTTCTCGAAAATATTCGCGCCCGGTGTGAGGCTCGGGTGGGTCCACGCGCAGCCGGGGATACTGCACAAGATCAACATCGGCAAGCAGGGCGCGGACCTCTGCTCCTCGAACCTCTCGCAGATGATGATCTCCTCCTACTTCCAGAACGCCGACTGGCGCGCCTACGTGAAGCGCCTGACCGCGATCTACAAGGAGCGACGCGACGCTATGCTGGACGCCCTCGCCGAGTTCATGCCTAACGAGGTCCACTGGACGCACCCGGAGGGAGGGCTCTTCGTGTGGGCGACGCTCCCTACTTACCTGGACGCAACGGCGATGCTCCCCCGCGCGATAGCGCGCAACGTGGCCTACGTGCCAGGCGAGGGCTTCTACGCCGGGAGCGCGGGCAAGAACTGCATGCGGCTGAACTTCTCGTTCGTGGAGCCCGACAAGATCCGTCGCGGAATAGAGATCCTGGCCGAGACCGTCCGCGAACGCATGGAGCTTCGCGGCGACCTCGAACGCGGCGCCCGCTCCGGCGCTCGCTCCACGGCCGGCCGCAAGAGCGCCCAGGCGAGCGCCCAAGCAAACACCCGCGCCCGGAAGGCGTAGCTTATGCCGCGTCTGGGGGCACGAGGGGGC
>CALMWA010000141.1 GCA_937873125.1 uncultured Actinomycetes bacterium
CACGGCGATGCTGGCCGTCGTCGGGGTGGCGCAGTTGCCGCTCGCGATCAGTGGCCTGCTCCAAGTCTTGATCTCCGGCTCGCAGGCCGCGCTCGGCGTTCAGAGCGCCGCCGGAGCCGCTCTCGGTTTCGCCGGCAATATGATCGGGCTGGCCTTCTTCATCTGGCACGTCGCGCTGGTGGTGATCGGGGCCGCACACGCCCGGAGCATCGGTTACGGCGAGTCCACGGGCTCCTGCGCTATCTCGTGCATCGGAATACTGCTACTTTTACTCATGCTTGTAATAATCGTGGGCGCGGGAGCGGTGTTCATCTTCGGCGGCGCGTGAGCGACGACCCAACAGTGCTTGTACAGAAAGGAACAGATCTTGACCCAGGAGAACAATCCAGCAAACGGACAGCCGAACGAGCGAACAAACGAGATGTCACCTAGCAGTGGATCCAGCAGAAGGCGCCGGTGGCCGTGGGTCGTGGGCGGGTTGGTCGTCTTCGGGCTGCTGATAATCACCGCCGGCATAGTCTCGGTAGCGCTCTTGCTCGGCGGGAGCGGCGGCGCTGCCTCCAGCTCGCCGGCCGTTTACGATGAGGAGTACGTCTCCGGCGACGGGGCGGAGAGGATAGCCGCCATACCGGTCGAGGGCGAAATCTCCGACGCCGACAGCGCCCTCGGCGGCGTGCAGCCGGTAACCTCGCCGGAGGGTCTTGAAGACGCGCTCCGCCAGGCCCAGGAGGACGACAGCGTCGTGGCCGCGGTACTGGAGGTCAACTCCCCCGGCGGCGGCGTAACGGCGAGCGACAAGATGCACCAGTCCATCCTCGACTTCAAGAAAGAGTCCGGCAAACCGGTCGTCGTTTCGATGGGCTCCGTGGCGGCCTCCGGCGGCTACTACATCGCCACTGCCGCCGACGAGATCGTCGCCAACGAGACCACCCTCACCGGCTCCCTGGGCGTCATCCTCCCGCTCACCAACTTCTCGAAGGCCGCCGATAAATACGGCATCACGCAGGACGCCATAACCAGCGGCGAGTTCAAGGACATCGGCTCCCCGTTCAAGAAACTAAAGCCCGACGAACGCGAGATCCTGCAGGGCATCGTGGACCAGAACTACGACGAGTTCGTCAGCGTCATAGTCGAGGGCCGCAACCTCCCGGAGCAACGTGTGCGCGAGATCGCCGACGGGCGCATCTACTCCGGCGAGCAAGCCAAAGAACTGGGCCTCGTGGACGAGTTCGGCGGTCTGGAAGAGGCGGCGGAGATAGCCCGTGAAGAAGCTAAAGTGGACGATGCTACCGTCATCCGCTACACGCAGACTCCGGCCTTCTCAGACCTCCTGCGCGCCCGCCTCGCCCCACCCGCGCCCGACGCCGTGCGGATAATGGAAGCAGCAGGCGTCGAACTCAGCCCCGAACCGAAATACCTCTACAAACCCTGACGGGCCTGGAAAGGGCCGCCCCGGGGCGGCCCGCTCGGTAACTCATGTTTGTACGCTCTGCGAGGTTAGATAACCCGTCTATAGCCCGTCCAGCCACCGACATTCCGGGCGACAGCGGAGATCGACTCCCGCCTGACCACGTCACCCGGCACAGTCGCCTTGATGACCTCATCAGGCCCGGAGACTATGCCGACGCTCACCACGTCGCTGGAACCGCTGCCGAAGAACACCATGTCTCCGGGCTTCGCCTCGGATTTCGGAATTATCCGCCCCGGACCGGAGCTGTATTGCGCCTGGGAAGTACGGGGCAGCGCTTTGCCGAATTTCTCGTAGACCCTGTATGTAAGACCCGAACAGTCCACGCCGTTCCTGTCCATGCCGCCCCACTCGTACCGAACGCCTAGCCAAGTCTCCGCCTCCGCAACGACCTGCGCACCCATTGTCGAGGTCGAGCCACCGGAATCCACCGTTGGCGCCGTACTACTGTTTACGACCTTCACGGCGTCCGCGACGATGTATCCCTTACTCGTGGTCGTGCTTGCAACACCGACCGACCATCCGTCGCCCGCCGCCATCGAATAGGTCCCCAACCTCACCCACCTGCCGCCGTTCGTCTTCTGACTCACGGTCTTGGTCTTGGTGCCGTCGGCGGCCTTGACCCGGAACTTGGCCCGGCTGGTGTAGCCGGCGTCAGCCGGCCACCGAGCGTAGACCCGGTACGTGCCGGCCGTCGGGATGTTGACCTTCCACCACGCGCTACGCGCCGCCGCCGAGGATCTCTTCAATGCCCGGTGGTTCTTGCCGTAGTTCGTGTCGGCGTGGTACGTGCTCTTGACCCACTTGCTCGACGCCTTGAAACGCCCCGCCGTCGAATTGTCCACTATCTGAGAGTACGTCGCCGAATGAGCCTCGGAGACCGTGTAGAGTGCTACGGAGAAAGCGATGGCTACCGCCATCAGCACGGTAATGGATATGGATACTGTCCTCCGCACCGTATTCCCCCTCCAGAACTCGTAATTTACCTCGCGCCATTGTAACCTCAAGTGTTATGAAAACGCTACGGTTTCTAAAGAAAGTTTTGCGATTTTGTAAAGAAATTGTTGCGGTGAGGGTCGAAACGGTCTTATCGGTCCTCAATAAGAAGGTAGCGGATGCCTCTCAAAAGCATCCACTACCCGGCTAAAAGAATTATTCTAGGCACCGCTCTCGATGGGCCGCTGTACGGCGGCGGTGACGCCCGGCTCGGAGAAGTACCTGACGGCCTCCACCTTGTTTTCGGTGAAGAAGCGGACGCCGTCCTTGCCCGTGGCGTGCAGGTCGCCGTAGAAGGAGTCCTTTATACCGTTGAACGGGAAGAACGCCATCGGGGCGGCTACTCCTATATTGACCCCGAGCATGCCGGCCTCTATGTTCTCGCGCCAGTGACGGACGGCCGCGCCGTTCTCGGTGAAGATCGAGCAGGCGTTGCCGAACGGGCTGCCGTTGGTGAACTCGATGGCCTCGTCGAGGTTAGCGACCCGCACGACGGAGAGTACGGGACCGAAGATCTCCTCCCGCCCCACCCGCATGTCGCCGGTTACGTTGTCCAGAAGCGTCGGCCCCATGAAGAAGCCTTCCTCCAGGGGCGGTTCGCGTCCGTCGAGAACCACTTCCGCCCCCTCTTCCTCCCCGGTATCTATGTAGCTCTTTACCTTCTCCCGATGCGAATCGCGGATGACGGGCGTAAGCTCCGAGCCCTCTTCCTTGCCCGGACCCACCTTCATCGCCGAGGCGGCTTCCTTGACCTTCTCGACGAGATCGTCGGCCACGTCCCCAACCGCGACGAGGACGCTGCCGGCGAGGCACCGCTCCCCGGCGTTGCCGTAGGAGGAGGAGACGATGTTCGGGACGGCCTTGTCCAGTACGGCATCCGGCATGACGATCATGGAGTTCTTCGCCCCGGCGAGCGCCTGCACCCGCTTGCCATGCGCCGCTCCGTGCTTGTAGACGTGCTCGGCGACGGGCTTCGACCCAACGAACGAGACCGCCTCTATGCCGGGATGCTCCAGGATGGAGTCGACCGCCTCGCGGGCGCCGTTGACGATGTTGAAGACCCCGTCCGGCATACCGGCCTCGGTGAGAAGCTCCCCGAGCCGCTGCGCCGAGAGCGGCGTCCTCTCCGACGGCTTGAGGATATAGGTGTTGCCCGCCCCTATAGCGACGGGGAGCGTCCACAAGGGGACCATGCACGGGAAGTTGAACGGCGTTATCGCGGCGACCACCCCGAGCGGGAAGCGGTACGAGATGTTGTCTATGCCGCGCGCCACGTCGCGCACCGATTCGCCCATCATCAGGGTCGGCATGCCGCAGGCGAACTCCACGACCTCGATACCGCGCCGCACCTCGCCGCCGGCGTCTCTGGCGTCCTTGCCGTTCTCCAGGGTGACGAGATCCCTTAGCTCCTCGAAGTGGTCCTCCAGGAGCATCTTGAAGCGGAAGAGTATCCTCGCCCGCTCGCCCACCGGAGTTCCGGCCCATCCGGGGAAGGCTTCCTTGGCCTTCGTCACGGCCCGGTCCACGTCCTCGCGGGTGGAGAGCGGGGTCTCGGCTATGACCTGGCCGGTCGCCGGATCGTAGACCGGCTCGGTTTCGCCGCCGTTTCGCTCTTCCCACGCCCCACCGATGAGGTTCCTTACCTCCCGGCGTCTCACGTCCGTCTCCTGCATCTGCATCGCCTCCTAACGCGGCCGTACTTCCCTTGACGGAGCGCCACCGCGCGGGACGCCCCTGTTACTCCAGACTACCCGCAGCATACTCCAATCGCGGGCCGCGAGGGACCGTTACTCGCTCCTCTTTCCGAACGCCTCCATCTGCTTTTGGTAGAGGGCGAACGGGGCGTTCAGGAGGCTGGTGTATGAGTCCATCGCCTCGCCCATCATCTTCTGGAACGCCTCCATCTGTTTCTGGGAGCCGTCCATGATGTTCTGGGCGACGGTCTGGCTCTCCTCCACCCCGCGCTGCAGTTCCGAGGGAGCGCCGCCGAAGAAGTTCCGCACCATGTTCTCGTTCCTCTCCTGCATGCTCACGGCCTTCTCCAGTACGTCCCGGTAAGCGTCGAGGCTCTCGGCGAGGGCTTTGCTGGTACGTTCCTGACTCTTCACCGTCTCGTCGGCCAGCTTGACGAAAGACTCCATCGCGCGGGTGAGCGACCGGTTGGTCTCGGCCTGGCTCTCCACGACCCCGGTAACCGCCTCGGCCCAGCCCTGGGCGAGCTTCACGTTGCGCTGCTGGGCGTCTACGGCACTCTTCATGACTGTCTGGTAGGACTCCCCGAACGCCTCGGCCAGCTTGTTCGCCGCCTCCGGTTGCTTCTCGGACATCGCACTCCTCCTCTTCCCGGTGCTTTACCGTATTCTACTCTTCCGGGTGGTATGGTGATCCCGCACATTCGCAACGTTCACGTGAAGAAAGGGAATCTCACATGCGAGCGATGGTTACGACCGAGTTCGGAGGCTCCGAACTGTTCGAGCAGCAAGACGTGGAGAGGCCGCAGCCCGGCCCCGGGGAGGTACTCGTCCGGGTGATCGCCTCCGGGACGAACCCCGTGGACGCCAAGCTACGCGCCGGGGACATACCGGGGGCCGTACAGACGCCCGTGGTACTCGGAGCGGACGCATCGGGGGTAATCGAAGAGGCCGGGGCAGGGGTGACGGATCTATCGGTGGGTGACGAGGTCTACTACACGCCCGAGCTCTTCGGTTCCGGTTCCAACGGCTCCTACGCCGAATACAACGTGGTCCCGGCGTCCATCGTGGCGCCGAAACCACCATCCTTGACCCATGAGGAAGCCGCCGCCGTCCCGCTCGCCGGAGGCACGGCATGGGAGGCCATCGTGCGGCGCCTGGCTGTGGTTCCGGGAGAGACCGTCCTCATACACGGCGGCGCGGGTGGTGTCGGCTCGTTCGCCGTCCAGATCGCCAAGGCCGCCGGGGCGCGGGTTCTCGCCACCGCCGGCACCTCCAACCAGGAGACGCTAAAGAGCCTGGGCGCCGACGTGTGCCTGGACTACTCCTCGGACGACGTGGCCGGGACCGCGGCGGCGGAGAACGACGGCGAGGGTGTGGACGCCGTCTTCGACACGGTCGGCGGACAGGTGGAGGAGGCGACCGGCTACACCCGTCCCTTCGGGCGAATCGCCACGATCCTGCCGCCCCAGGGCGACCTTACGCAACTCTACCTCAAGAACCAGACCCTGTACGGCGTATTCCTGAGCCGCGAGCGGCGGCGGCTCGTGGAGCTAGGCCGGCTCATGCAGCGCGGCCAAGTAAAGCCGCTCGTGGACGAAGTACTGGACCTCTCCGAAGTCGGCAAGGCGCACGAGCGGCTCGACTCCGGTCACGGGCGCGGCAAGATCGTGCTGCGGGTGAGCCAGGGGTAGCAGTCGTTCGAGAGGTCGGAGGAGTCGAGACTACCCGCTTCTCCGACCTCCCGATGTTTTAGAGTCACATCTCGTATGCCTCCGCGATCGACACCTGCTGTACGTACCCGAGAACGGCGACGCTGCTCGCGTTTTA